>JBATQJ010000182.1:0-1921 GCA_049291975.1 Scrofimicrobium sp. | reverse complement strand
ATTCTATCATCGCTCAAAAGACCGCGCAAGTTGACAGCCTTTATCCGCCGACCTTATACTGATAGGATGAAAATGGAGGGAAAAGGCATGGCAAGAGGAAGAAGAGCCAGACCCCTGAGAATATTAGGGGTGTTATTCGCGCTGGCGATCGCGGGAGCCATCTTGTTTTTTCAGCTGAACGCGAACAGCCTGAACCGCATCTATCAGGCAGAGGCCGCCATCACCCCCGCCCCGACCACAGCCCCGCCCGCCATCTATGCCAGCCCGACGGAAGCGCTGCTTCGCACGGGTTCGATCGGTCCCGAAGTGCTGGAGCTTCAGGAGAAACTGAAAGCGCTGGGCTACTATACGGGAGAAATTGACGGCCAGTACGGCAACGCGACGGCGGATTCCGTCATGAACTTTCAAAGCCAGCACGGCCTGACGCCCGATGGCATGGCAGGCCAGCAGACGCTTGGCATGATCTACAGCGAAGCGGCGCAACAGATAAGCGTCACCCCCCTTCCTTCCCTGCCCGGCAGCGCTGACAATCTGCCCCTGCTCGTCAACCGCCAGAGCGCTCTCCCGCCGGATTATACGCCGCCTGACATTGTGGCGCTGAGTTCCATGGTACCGGATGGGCTGATCATATTAAAAGATCCCCAGGTCCAGGGAGACCGCGAGGCTGTGCAGGCCTTGATCCGGATGGTACGCGCCGCGCAGGCCGACGGGCTTGATGTCTGGCAGGTCAGCGAGGGGTACCGAACGCTCGCGCGCCAGCAGGAACTGTTTGATAACGAAGTGAAGCGCCTGATGACAGACGGGCAGATGAGCGAAGACAACGCGCGGCGCGCGGCCGAGCGCAGCGTAGCCCTGCCGGGTACCAGCGAACACCACACGGGCCTGTCTTTTGACCTGACCGTGCCGGGCTATTACTTCGGCGATACCCAGCAGGCCATATGGCTTGAAGATCATTGCTTTGAATACGGCTTTATCCTTCGCTACACCGCCAACAAGGAACACATTACAGGGTTTGACGCGGAGCCCTGGCATGTACGCTATGTTGGGGAGATCCACTCCCGCTTTATCGAGGAGCATAACCTGGCGCTGGAAGAGTATCTGGCGCTGTATCAATAAGCCGAATACGGGAAAGCCTATGCGAGCCAGCCCGGCGCCGGCAGCGCGCGGTATAAAAAGGTGAGCGGCTATCAGCCGCTCACCTTTTTATTTGGATGCGCATTGACGCGCGGCCAAGCCGCCGTGTTTTTTATGTCTTGGATCCGCTCCGCTTTCTTTGGAAGAACTTCACGCACTCCACGATCGGCACCATGGAGAAAGCCAATCCCAGGGCAATCAGGTACTCTGTCAGATTGATGTGCGCAAGGTCAAAGGCATTGCTGAGGAAGGGGATGTAGATAACCGCCGCCGTCAGCACCAAAGACACGATCATCGCCAGATAGAGGAAACGGTTGTGCGTCTTCAGCTTGAATACAGAGCCTCGCTGCGAGCGCATGTTGTAGGCGTGAAACACCTCCGCGATATTCATGGTCAGGAAGGCCATGGTCATGCCATCGCGTGAGTTGACAAATTCCCATACACCGGACTCGATATAGTGGCCGATCAGGTAGGACAGCACAGTCAGCACGGAGACCAGAATGCCCTGATAGAGCGCGTCGACGCCCAGGCCGCCCGCGAATACGCCTTCGTTCTTTTCGCGCGGCGGGCGGTTCATCACGCCCTTGTCCGGCGCCTCAAAGCCCAAAGCAAGCGCAGGGAACACATCGGTGATCAGATTGATCCACAGGAGATGAACAGGCTTCAGAATAACGAAGCCAAGCACTGTCGCCGCAAAGATCGACAGGACCTCTGAGAGGTTGGACGCCAGCAGGAACTGGATCGTCTTTCTGATGTTGTCATAGATCCTTCGGCCTTCCTCCACCGC
>JBATQJ010000181.1:0-3570 GCA_049291975.1 Scrofimicrobium sp. | reverse complement strand
ACGTAGAAGCCCGAGACACCCGAGAAGCTGGGTGGCGGCGGATGGCAGCCTCAAGTTCCCGCCGCTCGCTCTGGGAAAGACTGGCGGATCGGGATCCCGCATTCGCTCCCCTCTCCCTTCGATCTCGTGCTTCAGTGATATCAATCACGGGAGCTAAACGTCGCCCCTGCCTGCTGGTATCCACAACACCGGAATCGGTCCCCGCGTATGCCGTTACCGCACTCATTGCCCTACCTCCACCACCGCGGGCCAACGCGACCCGAAAATGTACTACCCTTGAACCTAGTCGAACATTTGTTCGTCGAACACTTGTACGATAACACTGAGCTCCGACAAATTGAAGACTCGCTCGAACATATGTTTGATTACGGCGTGGTTTCGCCTACGCTTCAAGAAGAAGTAATGGGAGATCGGGAGGACGACGATGACTGAAACAGCGCGAATTACGCCCCGTCAGAGTCAAATTTTGGACGTCGTCCAGGACAATATAGAAAAGTACGGCTACCCGCCCTCAGTCCGCGAAATTGGGGAGCGTGTCGGCCTGGCCTCGCCGTCAACGGTCAAGCACCACCTCGACGCACTTGAGAAGCTGGGATTGCTGGAGCGCGTTGCAGGCCGTCCTCGTGCTCTTCGTTCCACCGAGCACCCCTCAGGGCCCGAAGGCACCGCCGCCAAGACAATTGAGATTCCTGTGTCGCACGCGGACGGAGACGCATCCGATGTACCCCTGGTGGGACGCATCGCAGCAGGTGCCCCGATCACCGCAGAGCAGAACGTTGAGGACGTATTCTCGCTACCAACCAGGCTTACCGGGACCGGTCAGTTGTTTGTCCTCGAAGTTCACGGGGATTCAATGGTTGATGCTGCAATCTGCGATGGTGACTTTGTCGTTGTGCGCGCGCAGAGGACCGCAAACAACGGTGAGATCGTCGCGGCAATGATCGAAAATGAAGCGACAGTGAAGGTCTGGTCACTCACCAGCGATGGCGCCTGGCTCCTGCCGCGCAATGAGGACTATGATCCGATTCCTGCGGAGCACGCGGTCATCCTGGGGCGCGTCGTGACCGTGGTCCGCGCACTCTAGCTCCCCGCAAGGGTTGACGGCTAGGGCGTGTCTCCTAGAAGCCCAGTGACCTTGCAGCCTGCCTGATTTGGTCGGCGCACTTACGCAAACCTCGTAGTTCTTCAACGCTGAGTGGCGGTTCCAGAATGCGACCCGCGCCCTGGCGTCCAACAACCGTGGGGACCGCCATGCAGACATCGGAGATACCATTCCAGTCATCCAGGTACGTCGACACCGTCATCACCCTGTGCTCATCCCGAAGCACAGAACCAGCGATATAGGTCGAGGCGACTCCAATCGCGTAGTTCGTCGCACCCTTCCCCTCAATGATGTGGTAGGCGGAGTTGATTACGTCCTGGGCAATCTCATTTTTAAGCTCGGGGTCGAAAATACGACCGGTTAGCGTGGGACCCCACTGGTCTACCGGAACGTTGCCTATCTCAGCGCTGGACCAGAGCGCAACTTGAGAGTCTCCGTGCTCGCCAGCAATCATGGCGTGAATCGACTTTGACGAAACTCCAGTCTCTCTTGAAATAAGGTAGCGGAACCTGGAGGAATCAAGAACCGTTCCCGACCCAAATACGTGCCCTGCGGACCTACCCATAATCTGAATCGCCGCGTATGTCACGACATCAACCGGATTGGTAACGAACATATAGATGGCATCGGGAGCAACCGCCATCATCTCAGGAATGATGTTCTTCATCAGACCGACCGTGGACTCAGCAAGCTCCATGCGGGTCTGTCCGGGCTTCTGCTTCGCCCCGGCTGTCACAATCACCATGTCAGAACCCTGCAGAATGTTGATGTCGTCTGAGCCTTCCACGGCCCCGACCGGCATGAACTGGATTCCGTGTGCAATGTCGAGTCCCTCGGCACGTACTTTCGGACCGTTGATGTCATAGAGGGCGATGGACCGTGCCACGCCACTTATTGCGGCCGAGTAGGCAACAGCGGTACCAACCGCACCCGCACCAACCACGCAGAGTTTTGAGGGGCGCCCCTGAGCTAGGTTTACCGGAGTTTCGGGGGTTTTTGCGTCGTTGCTGGACAATTCATTCTCCTATTGCTTGGGCACCGCGATCTCTTCAGAACCAAATCTACTAGTCAGACGTGACGGAATCAGCGAGAACTTCACCGTTTCTGAGGGAGGACGCCGCGGCTTCGAGCGCTGCAGCCAGATCAGGATCGACACGAGCGACCAGATGGGTTCCTCGCTCGCTCCACTCCTCGCTTATTACCTCGCCGGTCTCGTGCGCGGCACTAACCAGGCGGGAGTCCGAGAAAGGAATGATCAGATCGACCTGAGCCTGGGGACGAGGGAGACGGTCGGTGATAACCTCCCGTAGCTTCTCAATCCCTTCTCCGGTGTGGGCTGAGATTTCGATAGCTTCCGGAAAGGTGGCTCTCAGCATCGCGCGCGCCTCTGGTTTCGCCAAATCAACCTTGTTGAGGACGATTACCTCTGCGGACGGCTTGTATCCCTCGATCTCACCAAGAACCTGTCTCACTGCCTGCACCTGAGACACGGGATCAGGGTGCGCGGCGTCAACGACATGCAGAACTACATCTGACTCCCCGATCTCTTCGAGCGTCGAACGAAACGCCTCAATCAGCTGGGTCGGAAGGTTACGAACGAATCCCACGGTGTCAGTGAGGGTGTACTGTCTTCCGTCGGGAGTGGTGGTGCGACGAACCGTGGGATCCAAAGTGGCAAACAGTGCGTCCTGCACCAGGATTCCTGCGCCGGTAAGCGCGTTCAGAAGCGTTGATTTTCCAGCGTTCGTGTAACCGGCGATCGCGACCGACGGCACCGCTGCCTTACGTCTACCCGAACGCTGTGTCTGGCGCGCCGGAGCCATCTGACGAATCTGCTGGCGCAACTTGGCCATCCGAGTCCGGATGCGGCGCCGATCCAACTCGATCTTCGTCTCGCCGGGCCCGCGGGACCCGATTCCTTCACCACCAGCGACTCGACCGCCGGCTTGGCGGGACATTGATTCACCCCAGCCACGAAGCCTGGGTAACAGGTACTCAAGCTGAGCTAGCTCGACCTGCGCCTTGCCCTCGCGTGATTTCGCGTGCTGGGCGAAGATATCGAGGATCAGGGCAGTCCGGTCAACAACCTTCACCCGCACCACATCCTCAAGCGCGCGTCGTTGTGAGGGTGCGAGGTCAGAGTCGACAATCACCGTGTCCGCGCCCATCTCCGCGACCAGCTCACGCAGTTCCTCGGCTTTTCCCCGACCGAGATACGTCGCCGGATCAGGGTTCGCCCGCCGCTGAATAAGCGATGCCAAGACCTCTGAACCCGCTGTCTCCGCGAGCGCGGCCAACTCAGCGACTGAGTTCTCCGCCTCAGCCATGGTTTGGTCAGTCCGCAGACCAACCAAAACGACTCGTTCGAGGCGCACCTTCCGGTACTCAACTTCAGAAACATCCTCAAGTTCTGTGGAGAATGAGGCCGCGCGCCCCGTGGCCCTGCGTTCCTCCCACTCCTCGTTCAT
>JBATQJ010000180.1:0-13189 GCA_049291975.1 Scrofimicrobium sp. | reverse complement strand
CCCCATGTATTCGGATGAAGAACTCACGAAGTTTGGGTGGGCTCCCTACCACCTGGGTGAGAGTGTGGATGCGGTGATTGTGCAGGCCGACCACGCCGACTACAAGACCATTACCCCTACTGATTTTCCTGGTATCAAAGTCCTCTTCGACGGACGCCGCATCACCAACCCCAACCTCTGGGTAGGAACCCCCAGACACGTAATCGGCGAGTAAAGAGACGCCTTCGTATGTGCGCCAAGACCAGTCGGCGACTGGCTGTGCCAAGAGGCTCTTGTCTGGCGTGACCAGGGGTCTTGCACCCGCGGGCTTTTGGTGTGTCGCCTGTGATGCGGAGAACCTGAGGCCCTCAGTTGCATAGTAGGGCGGAGACAACCGCGACAGTAGCGTGACCTTTGCCGTAGGGGCAGCGCCCGTGTCGGCGGACGGGACCGATTCGCTGCCTCAGTTAGTGCTGGTCCGGGCTCGCCCAGCTTGTTCCAACCCAACTCAACGGTTTGGACTTGCTCGGTTTCAGTGCGAACGGTGGTGCAGCGGAACCGAAGAATGAAGGCCTCTTTCTGCGGGCCGTCGGAAACGGCGGTAACCCCTCGGGCGTTCATGACTGCCGCGACCAAATCTGGGTGGGCCAACGAGGCGTGCGTAGTCAGATTTTCGCCGCCTAGCTCGAGCGCGTGCACTGCGCTCTTAACCAAAAGACGGGGACGAGCCAGGGGCGCTACTGGGTGATCGACCTGCTGGAGAGACTCAAGGATGTCTCCTAGCCTCTTGGGGCGTCTGTGTTCTCGGCCCGGTGAATGGTAGCAACTGAGTACCCGCCCGGAATAAGGCTCAGGAAGTCAAGAAAAGAGCTTCGATTACTGGCGACCCGGTCGCCTTCGATGCCTTAGTTTCCCCAGGTGGTCGGCCGCAACCTGGAGCGGCGCGGGGGCAGGTTGGAAGCGTGGTCGGTAAGGACGTGGTTGTGATCCTCGAGCATTTTCCGATTGAAGGAGCGAAGGCCAGCTTCGAAATAGACCAGCGGAATGCTCGTCTTTACAGTGCAGATAGCGGCGGCAAGGGCCGAGCTTGTGTCCCCGTAGAACCAGGACCCAGTCGGGGTCGTATTTGGAATACGCGTCGTCGAGAGCCACCATGATGGCTCCGGCTTGGAGACCGTGGGAGCCAGGGCCGACGTCAAGGTGTTCCTGGAGTGCCGAGATGCCAAGGTCCCTGAAGAAGACTTGGGACCGCATCGTGTCGTAGTGCTGTCCGGTTTGGACGATGATGTGTTCTATGCGCGCTGCCACCACGGCTTTGTCGATTGGGGTGGGCTTTTACGATTTGGGGTCGGTCCCGACAACGAAGAGTACTAGCGCAGTCTAGCTATAGATCCGAGGTGTTCATGCCCGTCGTGGCTTAGGTCTTCGGCGGTTTGTATCCGGTCCAGGGGCCGATCCGCGAGCGAGGTGTCTCGTTATGGGGGCGGCATGCACCGCGAGGTCAAGCGACGGTGGTTTCAAACTTGGTCGAAAATGGCGCTGGGCCACCTTGGATCCCACTCAACTTGACGACTGGGAAAGCGACGTCCAAGTCTCTTACCTCGTCAACTCGGAACTCCATGAAATAGGAGCAGTCAGCGTGCGGCAGCTTAGTGGACCAACGTGGATCGGCCAGAACCAGGCTGAACGGAGGGAAATGGATCATGGCTGACTGGAAGGGCGCGACCGTCAGTGTGTTGTCTCCGGTTACAGCGTCGACTTCGGCCGCAACGACTTGGGCTTTCTGTACACCTTCAACCCGGACTTGTGTTCTGTCCGGTGCGATTGCCATGTAGAACCGAAGCTCATCGGGAAGGGAAGCTGAAACATCCTCTCGAACATTGCGAACCAAGTCAGGATGGGAGGTAACTAAATCGGGGAGCAGGACTGTCATACCAGCGATTGCTGACCGAATGAACATTCCAGGTTTTATGCCTGGAAGGTGGCATTGAATGTGGCTCCTCTTGCCTTTTTCAGGTGAGTCGAGAAGTAGGCCCGCGAAGCAGTGAGCCCACAAAATGTACTCTTTGTCCCAGGGTGAGGTCATCGCGCGGCAAACTTCGCAGTGCGCCCGACGGTTAAGTCCTCCGGACATGGAGCGACCGTAGACAGGGTGGTCCCCATTTTTGATCCCGCTCCATGCAAACTTCCGCTTGTTGAAAGCACCCCGGGGCGGAACATGGGCCTTGGTGAGCTTGGCTTCGTTGCCGCATAGAGCGCACGGACCGAATTTGGGGGACGGCATGTTCGGTCGGAATCCTGGTTGCGTTTTCATTTGCACCTCCTACTTGCAGTCTAAGATTGCGCGGTACTCCCGTGTTGCTACGGAGCGCGATCAGTACGCAACAACGCATTTGTCTGGCCAGAGTGCCACCAACTCCGGAATTCTGTGAGCGGGCGCCTGCCGACTACTGTGCATTCTATTGACGGCGGGTCCGATCATCCTGGAACGGACAGCCGGCACAGGGTGTTCCAAGACCTGCACAATGTGACTACCAACACCTAAGTGAAGGAGTTTCTGATGGGCAAAGTTGCTGATATTGCCGTTGCCACGGCTATGGAAATTAACGTTGCGCAGACGACGCTGACGACAAACACGCCCGCGAGCACGGCAACAAATACAGGGACAGCGACAACGCAATCGACCGGAACAACCGGAAGGAAGATTCAAGGAGCAACGGGGTCCAAATGAGCTTTCCTTACGGTGTCGGCGGATACGTTGGAGGTTCGCATGAGGACGATGCGTGATTGGGTGGTCGTTTTTGTGGGATCGGACGATTCTAGGGTGATGGCACGCCGGTCGTTGCGTTTTCGCAAGGTCTGAGATTACCAGCTTCGCATTTGAGAAGTGGTGTCGCCCTGTCGGGAAGAGTAGAGATGGGGCGGCCAACGCATGAAGACTATGGGCCTAGTTGGAAAAGCCATGCGATTTGAATTCAAAGAAGGCGAAGTGGTTGCCCGTATCATCGGTGTCTCTGGCTTTCTCTTGGACGTAGAGTTCATTCCGACCGGCTTTCTTGGAGTGATTGTTTTCGCTGAAGTGTCCTCCAACTTCTCCCGCGATGATTTCCAGGAGACCTGCATTATGAGTTCCGCGGTTGATTATGCCAAACCGGGCGTAGGGCTCTTCGCGCTGGTGGACGAGGGCACCGCCCCCGTGCGTGTCACTGGTGTTAGCGAACTGTGAACCGGTGCTTTAGCAAGGGGGACCCCGAGTCTCTTCCGAGCTACTGACGTCAATGTGCGCACGGGTTGGGGAGCGCACGGCCTCGTGCGCGCCGACGTGACCCGCCCTGCTACGAAGAGCCCGTCTTCCAGCAATGGTTCAACTCACCAACCGTCGCACCAAACATTTCTTAGCGAGCAATCGAGAAGACCGACAATGGTGGGATCACGGCTAGCGACCCAGCCTGGCCGCATTGTTTGAGCCGTTCCCCAACATGCGTGTCGAGGGGCGTAGTGTTTGGGTACCGATGCCTCACGGAGGTGCGATTTATGTCCATGCGATCGACTGCGCGGACCGCACCGCGTTTTATTGCGATGCTGGACGTTCTCGGCTGCGGAGAAGCTCCGATCAAGTGGATCGGTCGGGTTGGCTGGGTCAAGTGTGGGTCGCATGGCTTTCATGGTCCGAGAGATTTGGCGCCGTTGCAAGCGGGCACGTTCCTCCCAAGCGGCAACTTCCTCCGACTCACCGTCGTACACTAAATCTGGCGCTCTGCCTCCTCAGTTGTCGTTTTTGCATCGTGAGTTGAGCTTGTTGGGCTTTCGTCAGCTGTTGGTGCTCGGTGCGGGGTCGATCGCTGATACCTCTTATGCTCGCGTGTATCTGCTTCAGTTGAGTTTCCACCTGCTGGAGGGTTGTCGTTTTGCTGTACACCCGCTCCTCGAACTGTTCGTAATCCAGAACAATGGGATCTGTGTATGGCTCGTCCTCTCCCCTCGGCCCCCTGTAGGTGAGTGTTCCGGTATAGGTTAGAGGAAGCCCAGCTTCTCTTCTGCCGTGGGCGCTTGAGTCCAACATTGTTCTCCACTCTTGGCCGGGAGCGAGAATTGCAAGGGATTCCGGGATGCCAGTTTGGCTGGCTTGAGCTTGGATGTGCCTCTTGCGCAATGCAGATTTCTTTCAACTCGGTCGAGCTGCTGGACAAGGCATAGCTTCCAGTCGATGAAGGAGCTGGTTGCCGGGTCGCGCGAAGAGGACCATTTAACGAAGCCCTTTTACGGCAACGATTTCATGGCTTTCGTAAACCGGGCACCATTCATTCTTCGGCCAGGTTCCTTCTTCTTATCCGCCATACCTAATGAGATCGCACCGCAGCCTTGCACCGCTTCGTTGACAGATAGCTTTATGCAACGACTATGGGCCAGCATGGACCAGTCATATGTTGGGAGGGCTAGTTGTTGAGGATTGTGTCTCGCCTTCGTGAAGGAACCTCGCAGATGATTCTTGAATCTTCAACGACTGACTTGTCTCTCGCTTCGGTCATATCTGGATAAAGCGAGAACAGCGCTGTCTCTGCGGTTTGGACATGAGCTAGTGTCTTTGCATTGTTGGGAATGATTCCCTGATGTATCGAGTCATTACGTGCTTCACGCAGTTCGTCGACTCCGGTAGGGGAGTTCCAAGACCGGTGCTTCCGGGCGAACTCGATCTTCTTGGCGAGGGAGTCATTTCTATTAGCGACGTACTTGCGTTCGTTTCCAACCAAGTCGGCGTTGCCATTCATCAGCCAATCGTCCAAACCCTCGTCAAGTGCGGCTCCTGCTTCTGACAGGGCCACTCTTCGGTTTGCTTGCTTTGCAGCGTCCTTTGCCCTACGTAGGGACATCCAACAAGCTGACGGTGGCTTGTTCTCCCCCGATCGATGGAAACATGATTGAAGGCCGAGGCACGAAAGTGCAAATGGCGCTCTCATCAGAGTTATTGAATCGTATGCCAGAACGGAACCGTTCTGAACTCGTTGGCGGTCAGTTGGACTCCAAAAGTTAAGCGGTGGATCTAGAGGACTGGCTAGTTGTTGTTCATGTGACACCGACTGCTGAGACAGGCACCAGATCCACTCATCTAGCAGGCTCCACCATGAGTTCCTCTCATCATTGACGTTGCAGGTTACTAGAGTTGGATCGACTCCAACAGGAATGTTGACCAATAGAAGTGCGGCGTTCACTTTGGCAATTGGCTGGCCAGATGTGCCGGATAGTGATTCGGCAGAAGGGTCAAGTAATCCCCATGCCACTCCGTTGGCAGGGTCAGCGGTCGGATAGTTCCAGAGCTCGGACCGGAGATCATTCGGCTCATCCACGTATCCCGATGGTGCGGTGAGACGTCGACTCTCGAGCCTTCCTGGAGACGCAGGAAGCGAGGGGAAGCGGGCACTAACGTCGAATCCTCCGATATTGGATGCAAAGTCCTGTCCGAGACAATCCGACGAAACTCGGATGCCGTACCCGAGACCAATAACGGCTTTGAGAAGCTCCATACACAGATCATCCCAGGGAACATAGTGAGAATGCGACCCCGAGTCCGAGGGGGTGCGTGGGCGGCGCAAGTTGTCAACTGCACACTATTTTTAGCTATAGCTGGCGAACTCTTCTCCGACCCCGCGGTCGTCTCCGGGCGCTGACGGTGTCGAGGGATCCACGGAACGGAGTTTTCTGCTTGGTGTCCTACGGGCACCGTCCCGGCGCTATAGGCTGGTGTTGGGTCGGGTACAGATCGATGGTCGATCAGGCGCCGATGGAGTCTGACCCGATGTTGCGTTTAGGGAGTAATGATGCCGGGAATAGCGCCCAAGCCAGGCCCGCCGGGCAATCGACCTGGGGGCCGCGTCGACCACTCGAGCGTGGAACCTAGAACGGTCCCGAAGGCAAGTCATGCTTACGCAAACAGAATGGCGAGCTTCGTAAAGCTCACGACCGACTGGGACAGCAGCAGCCAGAGCTATCTCGACAACTTCTCCAACTATGTGCTCGGCGCCATGGTCGACCATCACCTCCAGCAAGCCACCCCTGAGGAGATGGCAGCGGCAGTCGCTGACACGTACGGTCTAGAGTTCCCGGTCGCGGTCACCGAACAGATTGCACGGCGTGCCGTGCGCCGCCGAGACATGGTGAGTAGGTCGCGCGGGGTCTATGAGATTGCTGAGGAAGCCAAGTTGCAAGGACTCCAGCATGCGCCGTCCGTTCAAGAACTGCAACGTGAGCAGAACAAGCTCGCTAATATCTTCCGGGATTGGTTGGAAGAAAATAAAATTCCCTACCTGGGCACCAAAGCCGACATTTTGCCAATGATACTGGAGTACGTTGAGACTTATTTTGGTACACTGTTGGTTCAATTTCAGGGCACGAGCTCAGACAGACGGCTCCCGTCGGCAGAACCTGAGGACAACACGCGGCTGACCGCCGCGTTTATAGCTTACCTGGAGGACGGGGAGCCGGAAGCGTTCCAGTATCTGACCAACATTGTTAAGGGAAGTATGCTTGCGGCTTCTCTGTTTTCCTTTTCTCCCGAAGTCGCGTCCCCCCCGAGCCGGTTCAAATCCACGACTCTGGTCCTTGACACACGCGTACTGCTTCGAATCATTGGGTACGAAGGAGATCTTGCGCAGAGAACGACTTCGGAGTACCTCGACAGCGCTAGGCGGTTGGGAGCGAGGCTCGGTTGTTTTGACTTCACACTTAAGGAGATACGGAAGATCCTTTGGAGCGCTGATTCATCGGCCCGGAACGGCACGCTATGGAAGTGGAAGCCAGGTTCGATCGGTGCCCACTTCCTGGCAATGGACATGGGTGCCGCCGACATCGTGGCGGCTGTAGCAAACCTGGAAGACGATCTCGAGCAAGCAGGGGTGGAGGTTATTGCCAGTCCGAGCTACGGCAGTGCTCAGCACGTCATAGACGAGAGTGCCGTCGAGGACCTGTTTCGGACGCTCTCAGACAACTACAAGGAAGACGCACTCACGCACGACGCCCTCGCACTGAGCGCAATCGTGAGGATGCGGGAAGGGCGAGCAAAGGGGCGGCTGGAGAACTGTCGAGCCGTGTTCGTGACCACTAACGCGTTCGTGGTGCGGGCTTCGCGCCGCGTGCAGGATCTCAGCAGTGAACCGTGGTTTGTGTCGATATTCGATACAGATCTCGCGTCGCTGATATGGGTCAAGACTCCTCTTGCTGCGCCCGATATACCTAGGGATGTACTGGTGGCGACGTGCCTCAGCGTCTTGAACCCCAGCGATGCCACATGGACGCGATACGTCCGGACTCTGGAAAGTAGGCGCAACTCGAAACAGATCAGCGAAGCCGAACTTATGCTCACCCGCGAGGCGCTAGAGGCGAAACGTCTCGATCTTTCGATAGCGCAACTGGAGGAGGAGGCTAGTGTAGACGCTCAGGTCACCATCACTGTCGCGGAGGCTCGTGAGACGGTCCAGAGAGAGGCGCTCGAACCCCAGCTTAAGAAGGAGAAGTCCCTTCAGAAGATCGTGGACGAAGCAATGTCGGAGAAGCAGCACAGCGAAGACAGCCTGACAGCCGTGAAGAAGGAACTCGACGACGAAAGGCAGGTGCGTCCGAGACTCGAAGCTCAGGTAAGGGGGCTACAAGGGCAGCTAGAGGAAGTAAAGGGCGAATTGGACCAGTTAAGGGCGGCCCGGGACGACAATGATCGCAATGCAAGGGAGGAGGCCGAAAGGGCCGCGGGCCGCATTGCGAACGTGTGCGGTGGCGTGATCGTCGTTATCTTTCTTGTGGTTGTGATTGCGGGCTCACTTCTTGATCTTCCCCGTCCGATGGTGCCGTTGGTGCAGATTGTTGCGGGCGTCTTGGCGGTCGGGGGTGGAGTCAGCTTCTTTATCAGCCCGGTGAAGCAGAAGGTGAGAGCCTATGCCCTGGATAAATTGCTTGCGCGCAGGAGCATTTCCCGCGGGACTGGGTCGCAGCAGAGCGACAATCTGTGAGCGCGTGGATTGCACCGTGTCCGACCGGGCCTACGCTAAAGACCAGGACGACGGGCCACTGTCACTCGCCTGGGACGCCTGGGTGTTTACAGTAGCATCGCGGACTGTCCTCCGCCTCCGCAGCGGAGGACGTTGCGAATGGCAGCGGAGCGACAGTCGCCATTCGTCCTCAGCGTCGTTCTGGATTTGTCGTGACGTCCTCGTGGGGTCTGGCGGTTTATTCGAGAGCCGTTCCGCACCCGCCGGGTCAAAGTCCAGTTCGAAGAGCCTCGCTGAAATTCGGTCGCTGTTGACATCCCCCGTGATGTGTAGGGGATGCTGTCTGTTACCTTCTCTTTTGATCCGCCGAGAAAACAACTTGGGGTGAGCTTGGGATGATCGCCACGTGTGATGAAGCGTCTGGCTCGCTGTTGGGCAGAGGGTCGCTTTGCCGTTCTGCTCAGTCGGGAGATCACTGCGTGGAGATGAGCCTCTTAAACCGCTGTTTTAGACGGCTTTGAAAGAGGCGCCGGATGTGGGCGCGGAAAGCTCGGACTTTCTTGCCATGTAGGAGTTGCAGGTAATGGATGGCTAGGCTCGATCAGTGCTTAGTGGCCCTTGCCTGTATGGCTCGCTGTTCAGCTTCGAAGGCGCCGATGGAATAAAGGGGCTCTTCGTTTCAGCGTCGATGAGAATGCTCCACGTCAAGGTCGTGGGGCATTCGTCACCGCAAAACGCGAATAGGTCAGAGGCGAGAACACGACTGAAGCGTGCTAACAAGGCTCGCTTTAAGGCGTGTAGAACAGGTCCGGAAGTACTTGCCGGACAAAATAGACATCGAATGTACATAATTGCCGACGTGTTGTGTACGCTTTGTCCATGGCTAGGATAGATCGTCTACTCGTTTCGAGAATTAATGCTGCTACCGCACCAGTAGTAATAATCGAAGGAGCCCGCGGGGTCGGTAAAACATTCCTTGTAAGGAATCTGATTGATCGAGACGGTGAGTATGCGTATGTTTCTCTCTCTGACCCTAGGACACTAGATGTTGCCAAAATCGACACGGTTGGGTGGCTGAAATCTCTGGGCAGCAAAGTCATCATTGATGAAGCCCAGTTGCTTCCTGGCATTCAACTAGTGGTCAAAGACATTGTTGACTTCCCTGAGTTCGACGGTCGAATAGTACTTACTGGTTCTGCATCCTTGCCCCGTAACGAGCTTGGAGGGCAAGCGCCGTTGGCTCGGAGATCGCAGTCCTTTAAGCTTCAGCCTTTGACGCAGTGGGAGTTGGGTCGGGGGAATGGTTCTGTTCTGGACGCCCTATTTGATGCCCCACTAAGTTCCACGAATGTGGGCGAGCTAGCGACAGAATCGATTCTGGACATGGCCACGCGCGGAGGATTCCCAACTTTCAGTGCGGCGAATACCTTTTTTCCTATGGGAGAAATCCGGCAACGTGTCTTGGCCGACATACGCACCACGCTCTCGGATCCAATGCTCCCGTCGACCAGTTTGCAACAACAAACCGCCTCGGACGTGTTGGACGGTATCTTGCGAGAGCCCGGTGGCATCGTGACATACGAAAAATGCGCTCAGGCAACCGGACTTGACCGACGCACAGTAAAGAAGTATCTAGATATTCTAGAGAGGCTGCACCTCGTCTATTGGTTACCTAATATGGCCTCGACGGCCAAGTATAAGGAATCTATTACGCGCTCAAAGGCGTTCCCAGTAGATCCCTCATTTGCGGTGGCGAGACTGTCACAGGGGCCAAAATCTCTTACGCGCGAGGACATCGGGAGAGTGTTCGAAGCGATGGTCGTTTCAGAACTTCGTTCTTCGGCCGCTTGGGCGAGCAGGGAGATTAGCGCCTGGTTCTGGCGACCTCGCCGGCAGCACCATGAAGTTGACATGGTGCTGGTGGATGAGAAAGGTAGGCGGGTTGGAGTAGAAGTGAAGCTCTCATCGCGTGTGGGAGCCGATGACGCGTCAGGCCTCGTTGCTCTTAAAGGCGATGGGGGATTGCACCGCGGCTTTGTGGTCTATCCCGGCTCTGAGTTCAAACGTCTCCGTGAGGGGATCTGGGCTCTCCCTGTGCGCATGTTGTTCGAGCCAGAGAGCTTCGGTGGCTATCTAACCCCGCTAGTAGATGGCGTATCGAACGGTATGGCCGATTTGAAAGGGAAGGTACAAGTGGCGGTACGAGGAGCAGAGCTGAATCAGAGCACCGAGGCAGCGAATGAGGCGACAGACGTATCTGTGTTCCTGAGCTATGTCCAACGTGACGACAGATTCCTCGGCGGACGCATTGTTCAATTTGCGGAGGATTTAGCCGAAGCTTACGAGTCCATTTGTGGACAATCAATCGATATCTTCGTGGACCGAAACAACATTAACTGGGGCCAAAACTGGGAAAAGAGACTGAACGATGAGATTGATCAAACGGCCTTTCTTCTCGCTGCTGTTTCACCAAGATATCTGGTCAGTAAAGCTTGTATTGACGAATTCACTCAGTTTCGGGCGTTAATTCCGGATGGGGGTCGGGTTATCCTTCCTCTTTCCGCAATCGAAGTGGATCAGGGTGAAGTCACTGCAAACCCCGTGTATACACAGCTGAGAGAGATCCAGTTCGTAAATGAGGGCGCGTCCCTGGAGGCTCTTGTTGACAGTGAAGACGAATCTGCCTATAGACGGTTTGTGAAGGAGACCGCAAGAGCGCTTCGGAAGACAGTCAAGAGTCGGGTCAACAGTTATCGCGAGAAATCCCCCCGAGGTAAAGATCTCGACGTTGGTTCTGATATGGATCTTGTGGGTTCATATGCGCAGATCTTTGAGTCGAACGAGAAGCTCAAAGACGATATGGAGCTATTTAACAGCTCCATGGAAGCCATCGGTAGAGAGTTCTCGAAAGTAAGTCTCAGCTCAAGTCCATCCGCTACGGAAATGCGTCGCGTCTTTGGTGAACTGTCACAGAAGGTGGCACGACCGACACGCGAGCTCGAACAAGCCGTTGACTCTGTTCGGCGTGAATACAGTCAATTTGATGCGGCGCTTGAAGTCTGGGTGAGGGCCTCCCTCTTGCCGGGCGTCGAGCCACGTTACAGGAACGAGTTGATCGAAACCATGCGTGGATTGGTAAAGGCGCTTGACATTCCTGAACTAGAGCAAGTCAAAGGACTCATGACCCTGATGCAGATGTTCTCTGCGGATCTGCGTCCGACAAGCGCAGCAGTGAACTCGGCACTTGAGCTGATGGAATACGTGAAGAGTTCAGCGCAAGCATGGTTGTCTCGGCTGGAATCATAGCCGCTAACTGCGGGACTTACCGTATGGAATGCATGAGAGTTGTTGAGTGTTGATAGGCATTATTGGCACAGTTCTCAGTAGGATTTTTGCTCGCTTTCAACTACCCAATTGCTTGTTGTTTCTGGCGAAACTCTGGAACAACTTTCGCGATTTGGTCCTCGGAGCATCATTTCTAGCACCGTCGTGAGTGCAAGTGGTCAAGGCCTTGTGTGTATCTGGTGTCATGGAAGCAGCCATAGTGGTAGCCGGGATCGCGTCAGTTATAGAGGTTTCATACTGCGCTTACACGCCGATCTGGAATCTGTCACAGCGAACCCTGTAGTTTGCTTCCACGTCTGTAGCTGCCCGGAAGCCTAAGATTTGTCCACTCGGCCGTAATCGCAGTTTGTAGTTCGTCCCCACCCAAGGGCTGGGTTTTCGAGCGGTCTGTAACCGCACGCCATAATGCTCTCGAGTCTCGATATTGCGATTGCATGCTTAGCCCTCCTCTGCGTCGTCGTTGGTTCCGGAGAAGCCGGCATTAGTGTTGTCGTGCCCCTCAAGTTGCTTGATCTGCTGGGCCAGCTTTATCAGAGCGGGATCCAGGTTCTTGTTGATTGAACCGGCAACGGTTTGAGAGTCAAAAGGGGACATGAACTGCGAAACGTCGCGGACTAGAGGCTGGGTGATTTGCGGAGTGGTAGATGTTCTTAGCTCTCGCGTTAGCGCCTCAATCATCTTTCGGGAACTCTCGGTAGCGGCTCCGGTGGACTCTTGAGCGAGTTGGTTCAGGGTTTGCGTTATGCGCTGGATTGCGTCCATTTGTCCCGCTGCCACGAGGCTCTTGCCTAGCTCACTAGAGGCAACTTGCATTGTTAGTGCGGCGGTGCTGAGTCCCACAAGGTCAAGGAGGTATTCCAGCAGGGAGGAGCCGTCTGGCTGTCTAAACCTGGAAGCCAGTGGATCCAAGGCTGCTGCCATCGATTTGCGGGATGCCAGATCGCGTTGCATTATCTCGCCGATGATGTCTGCGACGTGGCTGGGATCCTGCCCATCACGAAGCAGGTCTGCTGCTGTGCGTGCAGGGGTTGTTACGGGCAGACCTTGGCTCAGGGTGACCTCGTCATCTGTGAGCGGAAGGTGATGGAGTCGGGTGCCTCGCCGACTCTGCCTCCGAGAGGCAACTGTGATCTCCGGTATGTCGTCCAGCAGATCGCCCAGTTTGTGAAGGGACGCAGCAGAGGTATGAGAGACAACCCCTGAAGCTATGGGGTTACCCAGACGATCCTCGGCCATGGTTTTGGGATCAAGGGCAAGCCATGCGGCACGGAGATTTGTCTGTTCATCAACGTTGGAGGGCATGGCGTATATGCCTTGGTCGACGCGGTCCAGAACTCCCGCGTCAGCTAGGCGGGCGAGTTGCAGTCGAGAAATCCCCTCGGACTGAGCTTGCGCGGTGGTGAGCAGTCCCCACTGCCGGGCGGCAATGTTCGACACCCGGGCTGTTATCTCAGTGGCACTCATGTCTACGATTGTATCGCCCAAGTGAAACAAATGCAGTATTTTGTGGTCTTATGTGGAGCTAGAATGGTCCAGGCAGTGAACGCTGAGCACGCGTTACCCTAGCCACAACGCATATTACCCATCCATTCATCCACTCAGCAGTGCCTTTCGACGTAGCAATCGGAGCGTGGGTAAGAGCTTATCCATTGTCGGATGTTGGGCCCTCGTACCGGAATGAGCTGATTGGAACTATGCGTAGCCTCATAAAAGCCGCTTCATGTTCCTGAATTGGAGCAAGTCGAAGGACTCATGACCTTGATGCAGATGTACTCTGCGGACTTGCGGCCAGCAAGTGCAGCTGTGAGTTCGGTGTTTGAAATACGTGGAGAGTTCGCTGCAAGCGTGGCTGTCTCTCCTGGAGTCATAGCCGCCGAGCACTAAACGAC
>JBATQJ010000179.1:0-23893 GCA_049291975.1 Scrofimicrobium sp. | reverse complement strand
CTCCATACCCGCGCGTCGAACGAAGCGTTGTGCGCGTAAACGGGGCCGTCCCCCACAAAATCGGCAATTTCCCTGCTCGCCTCGTCCCAGGAAGGCGCGTTAGCTGTCTGCTTTCGCGAGATTCCGTGTAGCCAGGTGAACTCGAATCTGTCGTACGGGGCGGGCGGGCAAAGATAGCTGGATTGACGTGCGGCTATCTTTCCATCCACGACCTTCACCAAGGCAATCTGGCATGCGGCCACCCCACCCAGTCGGTTCGCAGTTTCAAAGTCCACGGAGACGAACGAGGGTGACATGAGCTCAGCGAACGAGGGCACCAGTGGGTTTCGAGCCGCAGGACGCCGCCGCGACCTGGTCCCCGACCAGCCATATACCCCTGCGGGCCCGCCATTGCTCGATGCTGAAACCAAACCGAACCAATCCCTCCAAATGGGCTTTTGCTGGGCTACCCGCTGCACCCAACCGGCGAACCGGGCCATGAGTAGCGGACTCACCCGGCAGACCGCAGGTAACGGGTGCCTCCATGGACCTATGCGGACGAGTGACATCCTCTACCGGTGAACTACAGGCAATGACCCAGCAGAGTGCCGCTAAGGCCACACCGCTAATAACTCTATCCGCGGCAGACCGACAGACGTAACGAACTCCACCATCTCGGACGTTCCTCAAAGTTGTGCAGGTCGCCGTGCGTCCGTAGAATCGATATCTGTTGACGGGGCATTGGCGCAGTTGGTAGCGCGCTTCCATGGCATGGAAGAGGTCAGGGGTTCGAATCCCCTATGCTCCACAAGTGTAAAACCCCTTATCAGAAGGGGTTCTCTTGTTTCTCTGGCCTTACCGTCCAGAGTCGCGGACCGTCGAAAATCACCCCAAAATCACCCCGGGATTCTTGCGCGTACGTTTAACTGAAGAGGTCACCGTCCCAAGCCGCGTGACTGGCTGGCGGATCGTCCGCTTCTTGGGCCAACCCCGAAGGTGCTCACGTCGGGCAGCTTGCGCGCTCGCCCAGTTGTGTCCCATTGGCCTCAGGACGAGCTTGGCGTGAGTGTCGTGCGAAAATTGGAGCGTGACTACACGCGATCAGCAATCATTCAGTGAGTGCCGATTCGGGTTCGGGAAGAGGCTGCGGTTCTTTGCTGTTCTGGTTGCGGTTGCTGTGGTTAGTCTTCTGATTCCGGCGACGATATCATCGAAGCCTATGAGTCATGGTTCAGGTGGCGTCGGTGCCACGCCTCTTCGTTCTCTCGTTGAATCGGGATATGCCGACCTCGGTTTACCCGGAATCAGCGTGGAAGTTGTTGGTCGCTCAGGCGTGGTCGATTCGGTCGCGTTGGGAGAGCTGACAGCTGATTCGACTGTTCTGCTTGGTTCAACAAGTAAGTCCATTACCGCTATCGCCCTGATGCAGGCGGCCGAAGGCGGGGCGCTTTCACTTGACGATCCCGTCAGCAAATGGCTACCGGAGTTGAACGTACCTGATGATGTGACGGTTCAGGACTTGGCACATCATCGCAGCGGATTGACAACCGACTCAACACGAGGCCATCTGCGCTTCTCGGATGACCGGCAGTTCCGGTACGCGAACGAGAACTACAACCTGCTCAGCCAAGTCATTGAGACGGCAACAGGGGTTCCTTACAGCCACCAGCTTGCCGAGCAGGTCTTCACTCCGTTAGGACTCAAACACTCATTTGTGGTTGGCGAAGGTCGCGACTCAGAAATCGTCCAGGGCCATGTTGGAGTCCTGGGTAACTTCGTTCCTACCAAGCTTGCTGATTATGGGCCTGACTCGTGGATTCAGGCAGCTTCGGGAGCAACCTGCTCCAGCGCTACAGACTCCGGAACCATTCTGCGAATGCTCCTCAACCAGGGCGAACTGGACGGGACACGCATTCTCTCCCCGGAGTCTGTGCAGACCATTCTCACCGACACGGTTCCAACCGATGGATCACCAGCTGTCGATGGTCCACTCGACCCGGAAGGTGGCTACGGGTTCGGTTGGATTCACAAGAACCTTGACGGCGAGGACGTGTTCGTTCATGTCGGCAAAGTCCCCACCCACACGACAGTCTTCGCCCTCATCCCAGATCGCGGCATCGGCATCACACTGATGGTGAACGCCGGTGACTTCCTCGTCACCACGCCCTTGATTGAAGACCTGGCCGACAGTGTGATCAGGCAAATCCTCGACAAACCCTTCGAACCACCCAAGCCGGGGATAAACACGTTCAGGCAGGTAGTGCTCGACTGCAGTTACCTTGGCATCGTTGCCCTGGGACTAGCTGGATGGTTCGTCCACAGCAAACGGGCAGGGAAAGCCGGTTTCTTCGCCTACCACGTGCTACTTCCCTTGATCCTCATCATCGCAATACGTCAAGCCAGCGGAACACCATTCATCTGGCTCTGGCACTTCGCTCCCGACGCAAGCACCGCACTCGGCATCAGCGCCGCAAACATCATCGCATCCGGAACCTGGAAAGCACTCCGAAGAAGCGAGTGAGGCGAGACTCCCTCAATGAAGTTGCCCGGGCGCTAGGTCGTCGCGGGCGCGACCTCGTAATGGAAAATCAGTCAAGTCGTCACAGTAGTCGTAGATGGCCATGAGGAGACGTTCTGCCGTTTGAGAAGAGCTTTGGTCGGCTATCCATCTGAAGATAGCGATCAGATCTTGTTCAGCATCGGGTGAATAGTTGACCGTGTACTTCACGAGGCATGCTCAGCGTCGTACTTGCCACGCAACCCCATGAGCACAGTGCGCATATCCTCTGAACTGATCAAGCTGGATGGGTCGGCCTTCACTGCTTCAATAGAGGCAGCGACTTCGGTGCGAAGCCAGTTGTCGATGGCTTCCTCACGAGCGAACAGGGCGCGCAGTCCATCACGGACTACTTCACTCTCGCTGGCGTAGGCTCCAGACGCGACACGTTCTTTGAGAGCTTCGGCCATGGTATTGGGAAGAGTGATGCTCAACTGCTTGGTTGTACGCATGATCGCACCTGACTTTCAGTATGACTCAATACTACTCAGTCACATCGGAACGGGGAAGACTAGGAAAGATCCAGGCACCCATCCGGGAGAAGCGCGAAAGTCGCGCTCACCCCGAAAGCACTCACCCCAGAATCACCCCGGCCGCCTCGCGGCCGATCGGCGCCGGCAGGCTCCAGCGATGGCCGAGCTGTCCGTCACGGATCTTCCAGTCCGCCGGGTTCACGCCGCCGGTTCGGACTTCGATGGCCAGTTCCCCAAGTCCGGGCATTGGAACAGGTCGGTCGATCAGTTGTTGGGTCTCGGGTACTTCGCAGCAGCCGCATCGCGTTGGCGATGACCACAAGCACTGAGGCTTCGTGAACGAGCATGCCGATCGACATGGTCACTCCGCCGGCGAAGACTCCGGCCAGTAGTAGCACCACGGTGATCAGGGCGAGCGCCATGTTCTGCTTCATCACGTTCACGGTTCGTTTTGCTAGGCCGATGGCCTCGGGCAGCTTGAGCAAGTTGTCGCCCATCAGGGCGATGTCCGCGGTCTCCACGGCCACGGCCGAGCCTGCCGCACCCATCGCCACGCCGATGTTCGCGGTGGCAAGAGCCGGAGCGTCGTTGACGCCGTCCCCGACCATCGCGATCGCGTGGCCCTGGCGCTGTAGCTCGGTAACGACGGCCAGCTTGCCCTCAGGGAGCAGGGAGGCATGGATCTCGTCGATCCCGGTGGCTTTGCCGACGGCCTCGGCCACCAGTCGGGTATCACCGGTGAGCATGACGACTTTCCCGATGCCGGCCCGGTGCAGTCGCGCGACCATCTCGGGTGCGTCCTGGCGGATTTGGTCGGCAACGGCGACGACGCCGATCACTGTCGCGTCAACAGCGACAATCATTGGCGTTTTCCCGGCGGCGGCCAGTTCCTGGGCGGCCTGCACTGCCTCGGCGGTGTCTGAGGCAATGCCGTACTGATCCAGAAGCGGTGGGTTTCCGATCAGTACGTGGCGGGCATTGACGTTCGCCACAATGCCCTTGCCGGGGACCGGGGTGACCGTGCTGGCGATGCCCATTGGGGCAACGCCCTCCTCGCGGGCCGCCTCCAGGATGGGACGGGCCAGCGGGTGTTCGGAGCCGTCCTCTGCTGCCGCGGCCCAGCGCAGCACCTCCGCACGGTCAAGAGTGGAATCCAGGACGACGACGTCGGTCAGCTGGGGCCGGCCCTCGGTGAGGGTCCCTGTCTTGTCGACGGCGACTGCGGAGATCTTTGCGGAAGTCTCCAGGAATTCGCCGCCTTTGATGAGGATGCCGTTGCGCGCGGCGCGTCCGATGCCGGCCACGATGGCGACCGGGATGGAGATGACCAGGGCACCGGGGCAGCCGATGACCAGCAGGGTCAGGGCCAGCACCACGTCTGCGCTGATAAGCCCGGCCACCAGGGCCAGGACCATGACGGCGGGGGTGTACCACCTGGAGAACCGGTCGATGAAGGCCTGGGTCTTGGCCTTGGCGTCCTGCGCCTCTTCCACACGGTGGATGATGCGGGCCAACGTGGTGTCTGCGCCGATGCCAGTGGCCCGGACCTGAAGGAAGCCGCTGCGGGAGACTGTGCCGGCGAAGACCAGTCCGCCCTTGGTTTTCTCCACCGGGATGGACTCGCCGGTGATGGAGGCCTCGTCAATGGCGCCGGTGCCGGAGACGACCTGACCGTCCACGGGGACCTTCGCGCCGTTCTTGACCAGGACGATCTCGTCCATTCTCACCTGCCCTGCAGCGATTTCCTGTTGCTCGCCATCGCGCACGACGATGGCGGCATCCGGGGCGACGGCGACGAGTTCGGCCAGTGCCGACCGGGTCTTGTTCAAAGTCGCAGCCTCCAGCGCGTGGCCGATCGCGAACAGGAACGTGACCGCTGCGGCCTCCCAGAAGTTGCCGATTATGACTGCACCGATCGCCGCGACCGACACGAGCAGATCGATGCCGATGACTTTGGCGATCAGTGCACGCACCGCCTTCACTGCGATCCCATAGCCGGCAACCACGGCCGCGGCGATCATGAAGACATCCCCTAGAGTGAAAGCCGCGCTGGCGTGAGTGGCGTGGTGCGCGGCATCGACCCACCACCGGGGGCTGAGGGTGGAATTGGTTTTACCCCCGGCCAGCCATTGGATGGCGAAGGAGATGACGATGAGCACGCCGGAGACGACGGAAACAGACCAGTTCCCATGGGCCCATTTTTGGAGCCTGTTCACTTTCGGGTAAGACCTTTCTATGTCTCGTGCCAGCGGTCGGGCACTGGGGAATGGAAAAGGATGCGCGAGCGTCGCCCGCAGAGCCCGGCGGCTCTAGAACGCCGACGGGGTGGCCCTATATCCGGCCTTGGCGATAGCGGCCACGAGGTCGTCCACAGAGACGCGCTCTGTGTCGTGGTCGATCTCGATCCGGGCGGAGGCGAAGCGGACCTTCACGTTCTCGACACCTTTGAGGCGGCCGACCTGCTTTTCAATCTTGGCCACGCAAGACGGGCAAGAGAATCCCTCAGCCCTCAGGACGGTATGGGTGGAGGTGGTAGCGACAGTCATCTGGAATCTATCCCTTTCGTATTTGTGTTCCCTCATTGACTCTTTCACCGTAGGTTCGGGACGGCCGGAACACCTTGACCCAGGTCAATTCCGGGAGAATGCCGGGCGCGCGCTCCGGCAACGTCCCGGCTTGTGTGCCGGTGGGGCGTGCTGTGGCGCGATAAACTCTGGGCATGTCCGAGGATGACCTGTGCGTGGCTCATGTCCCGATCTTCCAGGGGCTGACCCGCCCGGAACAGTTGCAGATCGCGCAGTTCGCGCGTCCGGTAGTCGTTGCCAAGGGGCAGACCGTTTTCTCCCCGGGGCAGTCGGCGTCCCGTTTGCTGGTAATGCACAGTGGCCAACTCAAGATCAGCCACGTGGCAGCCAGTGGCCAAGAACAGATCCTGCGAACGGTGACCGACGGTGATGTCGTGGGGGAACGGGCCTTCCTGACGGGCCGGCGCCCAGACACCTTCGCCGTTGCGCTTGAGGACAGCCGGTTGTGCGCCTTCGACCACGTCGACCTCGCGGGCTTGCTGCGCGACTACCCCAACATCAGTCAACGAATGCTGTGCACCCTGTCAGACCGACTGTCCTCCGTCGAACGGCTCCTGGCCGCGATCACCTCCAGCGATGTCAGCTCGCGCATCGCGGCATACCTGCTGGATCTGCCGGGTAGCATGAACGACGGTGTACCCACTGTGCGGCTACCGATGGCGAAGAAGGAAGTCAGCGCCTACCTGGGCACAACCCCGGAGACCCTGAGCCGACGACTCGCCACCCTGTCCGACTCAGGCGTCATCAAGCTCAACGGACGCCGAGACGTTGCGATCCTCGACATCGATGCGCTCGAACGCGTTGCTGCGCCCTGAAGCAACGGTTCCCCGGCGTCCGTCAACGCAGGCGGCTTGGATGATGTTGGCAGGCGCCCGGTGCCGGGGTGCTTCTGCCAGACCTCGACTGCGAGATCTCCCGCCGTATCAGATGCTCCGCGAGTCTCGGCGTAGTTTCTCGGTGCCGATGATCGATTAGGCGCAATCCCTACCTTGTGACTGCAGCATCCGCTGGGTCATCGCGTAAGCGCACCCCGCAGGCACGAATCAAGCGGATCGCCTTCGGCCCGACCCCATGCATCGCGAGGAGTTCACTTTCTGAGTACTCAGCCACCTGCGTAAGGGTCGTCACACCGACGGCGGTGAGTGCATTGGTTGCCGGTCGGCCGATCATTGGCAGTAGGTTGCCCACCAACTCCACGCGATGCGCAATGACGCGTTCAATCAGTTCGACAGGAAGTGGCTCAGACAGTGGGAACTGCACTGAACCCTTGCCCTGCTTGAAAGACGCGAATTCCTTCGCGAACGTCTCAGTGCCTTCCGGGGTGGCATACAGGCCAATGTGCGCCTGGAAGCCACCGAAGTACACGAGCGGGTGGCCATTCAGTTTGTAGCCGAGGAGCCCGTAACTCATACCTTCAACCGCTCGCGGGCAGCGATTGCTCACGATCTGCCGAATCATGTTCAGTCGATCACGAGTGTCGGCAGGAGACTTTGAGAGGTAAGCGGCAACGTCGTCAGTCATGGGACCATCTTAGGTTTGAGCGGTGAGCCTCGACAGTTCTTCGTTCCCACCTCGGGCACCCATCGAATGGTCGCCGAAGCCGCCAATCGCCCCGTCGAGGTGGGGGCAGGCGTCGGCGCAGTCGCCGTAGTTGGCGTCGCTGCGACGGGTCACCCTCGCCACTGGCGAGCTGAGCGGTACCGGAGGAGCACCGGTTCGGATCGGCCACGCCCGGACAAACCCAGTTCAAGCGGCACAGCTCCCGATACGATGGAGGGTGTTGGCCCGCTCGGGTCACGGAGTGTGAGGGAGGATCAACGTGGCTGAGCCGTGGCTGTCCGCAGACGGCATCGCCGCCCACCTCGGGGTCACCAAAGACACCGTCTACACGTGGATCGCTGAGAAGGCGATGCCCGCCCACAAGGTCGGTCGCCTCTGGAAGTTCCAAGCCAGCGAGATCGACGACTGGGTGCGCACTGGTGCCGCATCCAGCGCCCCGCAGACGCCGGAACCTCCGTCGCGTGTCGGTGACCACTCGTACGCTGTTATCAACGACGACCGAGAGGAGTGAGGGTAACGCTGAATGATGCTCAGCGCTTGGTGAAGTCCAAGCAGCGCGTTGCCGACCATGGCGAAGTGTTCTCCCCGGCTTGGATGGTCGAAGACATGCTTGACCTCGTAAAGTCTGAGACGGAGCGGATCGACTCCCGCGTCCTCGAACCCGCGTGTGGTTCGGGCAACTTCCTTGTCCCGGTCCTGTCTCGCAAGTTCGCGACGGTCCAGGCTCGCCACGGCAGGAGCGAGTTCGAGAAGCGCCACTATGCGCTGCTGGCGCTCATGTGCGTCTACGGCATCGAACTGCTCGAAGACAACGCGGAGGAGTGCCGAGAGAACTTGGCCGAGCTCTTCGATGCCTTCTTGGGGATCGACGCTACCGAGGAGTGGACCACTGCGGCACGCGTCGTCCTGGCTGTCAACATTGTCTGTGGCGATGCGCTCACGATGACATTGCCGAGCGGCGCCCCGATCACGTTCGCCGAATGGGGGTATCTCGGGAAGGGAAAGTTCCAGCGCCGTGACTTCCGGTATGACGAACTCACTCGACGCTCCGCATGGGAGGCTGAGGGGTCATTGTTCGCCGACCTGGGGGCCGATCTGTTCGCACCGCAGGCGACGTACCCCACGATGACGGTGAGCGATCTGGCCGGACAGGCAGACGCTGCATGAGCATCATGCAAGCCCCGTTTACCCTGCGCGGGCACAACCCAGATGTGTTGACCTGTATCGCGAACCTCTCCAATGATGAGGTGTTCACCCCGCCCGCGTTTGCGAACCAGATGCTCGATACCCTCGCGGCAGCTTGGGCCGACGCCAACGAAGGCGCCGACATCTGGGCGGACCCGGATGTCACCTTTCTCGACCCCTTCACCAAATCGGGTGTGTTCCTCCGCGAGATCGTTCGTCGTCTCACTGATGGACTGATCTTGAAGATTCCCAGCCTGACAGAACGCGTCGATCACATCCTCACGAAGCAGGTCTTCGGCATTGGGATCACAGAGCTGACTGCGTTGTTGGCTCGCCGGAGCGTGTACTGCTCGAAGTTCGCCAATGGTCCGCATTCGATCGCAACGTCCTTCACGTCCGAGGACGGCAACATCTGGTTCGAGCGCACAGAACACACCTGGGGCGGAGGCAAGCGCGAGTTCCGTGCAGCCCCGCTCACCAGCGACGAGGTCACGGTCTACACGAACCGCAAGTGCATCTACTGCGGGGCTGGTGAAGGTGACTACGCGCGTGGCGACGACCTCGAAACTCACGCCTATGCCTTCATCCACACCGACGACATCAAAGCTCGCATCGCCGAGCTGTTCGGAGACACCATGCAGTTCGACGTCATCATCGGCAACCCGCCTTACCAGCTCAGCGACGGCGGTTACGGCACCTCTGCGGCACCGATCTACCAGATGTTCGTCGAGAAGGCACTCGGCCTCGACCCGCGTTTCGCCGTGTTCGTGACACCGTCACGCTGGTTCGCCGGCGGCAAGGGCCTTGACGAGTACCGCAAGCGGATGCTGGCCGATCACCGCATGCACGACATCGTCGATTACCCGAAGCTCTACGAAGCCTTCCCAGGCGTCAAGATCAGGGGTGGCGTCTCGTACTTCCTCTGGGACCGCGACTACGACGGACCGTGCACGATCCAGACTATGTGGGACGGGCAGCCCGTGGGTGAGAAGGCATCGCGCTACCTCGACGCTTACGACGTACTTGTCCGCCGCAACGAAGCGGTCCCGATCCTTGACAAGGTGCGAGCACTCGACGAACCGACCCTCGACTCAAGAGTGTCCAGTCGTAAGCCATTCGGCCTGGCGACGAACTTCCATGGCAAGACGAGCGATGCGAGAATGGCCGATCCCATCAAGCTCTATGCGAACCAACGGATGGACTGGATCGAGCGTGGGGAACTCCCCCTCAACGACAGCTGGGTTGACGACTGGAAGGTGCTCATGACAGCGGTCCAGGGCACCAGCGCAGCGGTCGAGACCAAGTTCCTGTCCAAGCCGATCATCGCTGCCCCCGGTACGGCATGCACGGAGACCTACCTCGTTGCCGGGAGGTTCCCCGACGAAACTCAGGCGCGAAGGTACGCGGGGTACCTGCGGACCCGCTTCGTGCGGTTCCTTGTGTCCCTTCGTAAGTCCACTCAGCACGCGACAAGGGATGTCTATGCTTTCGTCCCTGATATTCCACTCGACCGAGACTGGACGGACGCCCTCCTCTACGAGCGTTATGGCTTGACCGACGAAGAGATCGCCTTCATCGAGTCCCAGGTGGCGCCCCACGACGACGCGCTGTTCGATGACGACGAGATCGACGTAACCGATGAATAGGGACATCGACTCACTACTTCCCGACAAGCCAGAGACACGTCTTCGCATTTACGCGTGGTCTCCGAACGATCCGCCGGCTGGGTACGCGGGACTGCTCAAGGTCGGGCAGACCACGAAGCCCGACGTGAATGTCCGCATTCGTGAGTCTCAGGGGCAGATGCAGCAGGCCTACACCCTGCGCGTCGATGAACTCGCTGGGCGGGCGGACGGGTCGATCTTTCGGGATTCTGAAGTGCGACAGCGGCTGATCGACAAGGGTTTTGAGAATCCGATCTTCGGTTCGGCGCGCGAGTGGATGCGGTGCACCCCCACAGATGTGCTCACCGCGATCACTGAGTTGCGTGAGGGCGTGGAGCTCAGCGGCACGCATCACGAGACGTTCCCAATGCGTCCGGAGCAGGCGAGCGCGGTCAACAAGGCTGAGGGGTATTTCGAGTCGATCTGGGCCGAGGACTCTAAGGCGGTGCCGCGGTTTCTATGGAACGCGAAGATGCGGTTCGGCAAGACCTTCGCCTCCTACCAGCTCGCCAAGCGCCTGGGCGCGAAGCGCGTTCTCGTGGTCACGTTCAAGCCCGCCGTCGAGGACGCCTGGCAGACTGACCTGGAGTCCCACGCGGACTTCGATGGCTGGCAATACCTCTCCTCAGCCACGGGCGGGAACCCGGACGATGCCGACAAGACACGGCCGCTGGTCTACTTCGGTTCCTTCCAAGACTTGCTCGGGCGCGACCGAAAGACTGGGCTCATCAAGGCGAAGAATGAGTGGGTTCACACCACCAACTGGGACCTGGTGATCTTCGACGAATACCACTTCGGAGCGTGGCGGGAGTCGGCCAAGGAGCTGTTCGAGGGCGAGGACGACAAGATCGCCAAGAAGGAACTCTCTGTCGAGTACCACGACGGACTCATTGCCTTCGACGAGGAACTCGACGAGCTCGGCAACGACGAGGACGACTTCCTGCCGATCACGACCCGTGCGTACCTGTACCTGTCGGGCACGCCGTTCAAGGCGTTGGCCACGGGTGAGTTCATCGAGGAGCAGATCTTCAACTGGACCTACACCGACGAGCAGCGCGCCAAAGCCGAGTACGCCGCGGCGCACCCTGACGCTTGGAACCCGTACGGTGCGTTGCCGGAGATGCGGCTGTTCACCTACCAGATGCCGGACGAGCTCATCGCGGTCGCGAACCAGGGCGAGTTCGACGAGTTTGACCTCAATGCCTTCTTTGAGGCCAAGGGCACCGGTGGCGACGCGGAGTTCGTTCACAAGACCGACGTGCAGAAATGGCTCGACATCATCCGTGGCGCGCACCTGCCGACCCAGGTCGACTCGATGCGGATGGGCACCCGGCCGCCCTTTCCGTACTCCGATGTGCGAGTGCTGCCCTACCTGCAGCACTCGTTCTGGTTCCTGCCGAACGTCGCCGCGTGCGAGGCGATGGCGAACCTGCTCGCCGAGAAGCAGAACGTGTTCTGGCACGACTACAACGTTCTGGTCGTCGCCGGAACCCGCGCCGGCATCGGCCTCGATGCCCTCCCTCCGGTGCGGACGGCCATCGGAGACGGCCACGACACCAAGACCATCACGCTGTCGTGCGGCAAGCTCACCACAGGCGTCACGGTCAAGCAGTGGTCGTCGATCCTGATGCTGCGCAACCTGAACTCGCCCGAGACATACTTCCAGGCCGCGTTCCGGGTCCAGTCACCGTGGTCGATCAAGAACCCCGACGGCGACGACCCAAGCGCCGAGGCCGTCCTGAAGCCCGTGTGCTTCGTGTTCGACTTTGCCCCCACCCGGGCGCTACGACAGATCGCCGACTACGGAGCAGGCCTCTCACCCGAGACCCCGAACCCCGAACAAGCCGTCGAAGAGCTGGTGAAGTTCCTGCCCGTCCTCGCCTACGACGGATCGAACATGACCCAGGTCGACGCAGGCGGCATCCTCGACATCGCCATGTCCGGCACCTCCGCAACCCTGCTGGCGCGCAAGTGGGAGTCGGCGATCCTCGTCAACGTCGACAACGACACCCTACGCAAGATCATGAACAACCCCGACGCGCTCAACGCCGTGATGAACATCGAAGGGTTCCGCGCGCTCGGCAACGACATCTTCGAGACAGTCGTCAACAAGAGCGACGCGGTCAAGAAGGCCAAGAAGGAGAAGGGCGAGGACGTCACCCCGGCTGAGAAGAAGGAACTGACCGAGGAGGAGAAGGAGTACAAGTCCAAGCGCAAGCAGATTCAGGACAAGCTCGTGAAGTTCGCGACCCGCATCCCGGCGTTCATGTACCTGACCGACTTCCGCGAGAACACCCTCCAAGACGTCATCACCAAGCTCGAACCGGGCCTGTTCCGCACCGTCACGGGTCTGACCGTCGAGGACTTCCACCTGCTGGTGAACCTCGGGGTCTTCAACGCCACCCACATGAACCAGGCCGTCTTCGCGTTCCGCCGCTACGAAGACTCCTCCCTGTCCTACACCGGCATCGAGTCCCACAAGGGACTCCGGCGTTACGGCCTCTATGACACCGTGATCGCGCTAGAGGAGGAAAGCTCCCATGTCTCCTGATGAAACTTCTGGCGAGACCCTCCTTAGCCCGCGCGACGACGGCAGCCTGCGATCGAGGTGCATCTCGATGACGAGACTGTGTGGGTAACGCAGGCACAGTTGGTCGATCTACTTCAGTCCTCGAAGGCCGACATCAGCAAGCACATCAGCAACATCTTTGACGAGGGCGAGGTCGACGCCTCGGTACCTGTTCGGGATTTCCGAACAGGTTGTACGTAAGCCCGATGGAGACTATCTGGGACGCATTGACAGATAGAACCCGATACCGTTCGCGAACTCATGCATTGGTAGGATGTCAGCACCCAATTGGAGGAGAACCAGATGAAACGCGTACTTGCAGCATCCGCCCTTCTTGCGCTTGCAGCAGGGGCGCTCACCGGATGCTCCGGGAATGGACTTAACAACAGCACCGGACACGATGACTCCGGCGCCTCAGACACAAAGGTGACCGTCGAATCTGTCGACGGCAACTGGTTCACGTCCGACATGGCAAATGGAGTTGGCTACATCTACGGCAGCAACGATTCGGTCGAAGGCCTTGAGTTGGTCCTTGGAGGGTCTGGCTCACAGGCTTGCGCCCCGAAGATCGAAACTGCGGAGATCGAGAAGACCACCCTTGAAATCGCACTCGTGACCCCCGATCCCGCTACTATCTGTACCGCCGACTTTCGGCCCTATAACTTCCTTCTGAAGTTCACCGACGCTGAGAAGATCGAAAAGGTCACCGTTCTCTCCGGCGCTGAACCGAACCAGAATACGGAGACCTTCCTCAAGAAGGACTTCGTTACGTCGAAGTGACAGCGCAAACATCGAATCCTAGCGTGGACCTGGACTCCGACTAATCAGGCACCGACAGAAACCTCAGATTCTGTCGCGCTCGACCCTCGTTTCATCCCAGACTGGGTCACTGCTTTCGTAGACGTTTCCGCCCGAGCCGAAGACCAGGTAGCGGTCGAAGTCACGGGCAAACCAGCGGTCATGCGTGACAGCAAGCACGGTTCCTTCGAATGCTTCGAGAGCGTGTTGCAGGGCCTCCGCAGAAACCAAGTCAAGGTTGTCGGTGGGCTCGTCAAGAAGCAGCATTGTCGCGCCGCTCAGTTCCAGAAGCAGAACTTGGAATCGTGCCTGTTGTCCTCCGGAGAGGGTGTCGAAGCGTTGCTCCGCAGCCTTCGCCAGTTCGTAGCGGGCTAATGCTCGACTCGCTTCCTCACGAGGCATGCCCTGGCGGTGCTCATCGCCTCGGTGAAGAACCTCAAGTAACGTCCTCCCTTCGAGGTCCGGACGTGACCGGTTCTGAACGAAGTAACCCGGGCGAACTCGGGCACCAAGCTTCGCGGTTCCCACATGCCTCACGGGATCAATGCTGACGTCGCTCACAGGTTCGTGTTCAACTTCAGGGTCAGTGCCACCTGCCGCCAGAAGGCGGAGGAAATGAGACTTTCCTGAGCCGTTTGAACCGAGCACAGCCACTCTGTCGCCGTACCATGCCTCGAAGTCAAAGGGCTCCATCAGCCCAGTGAGTTCAAGTCCGATACAGGAAAGCGCCCGTTTGCCCGTGCGCCCTCCCCTCAGACGCATTTGAAGGTTCTGGTCTCGGGGCTGTTCCTCTGGCGGGCCAATCTCCTCGAACCTGGCAAGGCGAGTCTGAGCGGCACGGTAGCGGGAGGCCATCGAGTCGTTGTAAGCGGCCTTCTCCTTATACATCTGCACAAGCTGACGTAGTTTCGTATGCTCCTCGTCCCACCGGCGACGAAGCTCATCTAGACGCTCGAAACGGCTCGCTCTCGCCTCGTGATACGTCTCGAAACTACCGACGTGGGTCCAGGCAGTGTTCCCTGCGGCACCGAGTTCCAGGGTGACGATGGAGGTAGCGGTACGGGCGAGGAGCTCTCTGTCGTGACTGACGTAAAGGATGCCCTTATCGGTCAGTTGCAGTTGTTCCTCAAGCCATCGTTTTCCGGGAACATCAAGCGAGTTGTCGGGCTCGTCAAGAAGCAGCAGGTCATCAGGACCGCGGAGCACGGCCTCAAGCGCCAAGCGCTTCTGTTCACCGCCGGACAAAGTTGTGAGCAGGCGGTCCTTGCACTGGTCGTACGGGATACCAAGGGCAGCAATGGTGCAGGTGTCCCAGAGAACCTCATTGTCGTAGCCGCCGACATCTCCCCAAGCGGTGATTGCCGAAGCGAAAGCCATCTGAGTCTTGGTGTTACTGTTCAGTCCCATCTTGGCTTCGGCCCGAACGAGCTTTGCAGCAGCCGTACGAATGACGGGAGGAGCGATGGATAAGAGGAGTTCGTGGACCGTACCGCCCGTAACGAACTGCCGCATCACACCCAGGCTCCCGTCAATGGTGACCGAACCGGATTCGGGGGCTAGTTCGCCAATGATGATCTTGAGTAGGGTGGACTTTCCGGCTCCGTTCGCACCAATTAGGGCGGTCCTCTCCCCCGTCCCAACGCGTAGAGAAACATCGCGTAGCAGCGGACGTCCGTCTGCGAGCGTGTAGGAAACTGAGGAGACGTCGAGGTTAGGCACCAGATGACGTTACCAAACGAACTCGCGATTTAGCACGCTGTGCACGTGCGCCGAGCATCTGCGATCCATATTAGCAATGCGCTAACCTGCGTGTTCTTTGGTCGCAGCGGTGAGCCAGATGTGTGTTGGTCAGCCTAAGGATTCCCTAATGGCCTGCTCGGGAATCCTGTGTTTGAAGGTGAAACCCGCTCTAATCAGGACCTCGGGGCGCACATCGGCATCGGACAACAGTAGGGAGTCTGCGGGGCCGGATCCGATAGCTGCCCTTATCAGCGGCGCAGGAGTCTTGAAGAAGTACGGGCGTCCCAGTGCTTCGGCGATTGCGCGGCCGACTTCATTCTCACTAGCCCAGGTCGGTCCGGTCAGGTTTACGGGCCCCTCAATATCAGAGTCGATGAGGTAGCGGATCGCACGAACCTCGTCATCGAGCGAGATCCATGGCCAAATTTGAGTCCCTCTACCAAGTGGGCCACCGAGACCCAACTTGGTGAGGACAACCATAGGCTTCAAGACCCCATCCACATCTAGGACGGGCGCGGTTCGCAGCAACACCACCCGCGTGTACGGTGACGCAACAACGGCGGCCTTTTCCCACTCAACGCAAACCTGGGCCAAGAAGGTACGACCCGGCCTGCTTTCCTCGGTCAGGATCTCTCCGGGTCGGTCGCCATAGAAGCCAACTGCGGACCCGGAAAGGAACGAGGGCGCCTCATCACCTAGCTCGCACATTGCTGCGGCCAGCGTGCTGGTGGGTCGAAGCCGAGAAGTTCGCAACGTCTGACGATAAGACCTAGTCCACGGCAACTTCCCGATACTTGCACCATTGAGGTTGACGACAGCCTTCGCGCCCGCAAGCGCCGCAGGATCAAGCAATCCCCTGTCCGGGTCCCATTCGATCTCGTCTGTTGAGTTCGCAGCACGCCGAACCAGGGTCTTAACTGGGATTCCGTCGCGCCGGAGCGACTCAACTAGCGAAGATCCGATCATGCCGGAGGCACCCGAAACAACAACAGTTGCATCTTTCATTTGCTGCTCCTTACCGGCAGGTATTTCCCTGATGAACTTGTCCTTGCGTTGACTGAACCGTCTTATTCTCGATGGTCACACTCGAAACTAGTTGGTCTTGTAGACGAAGAATCTCTCAGCGAAACTCCCTTCTGGAAGTCCAGACTCGGCCGCAGATTCCGAGACCATCCTAAGTACATGACCCCGCATTCGGTCTAGATCTTGGAACTGACTGATGTGCTTTGATACCGCTTCTACCTTACTTTCGACGTCTTCCTTCGTGAGTTCGACGTGAGAGTTAGGGTCTTGATGTCCCTGGAACCAGATCTCTTCTACGGTCCAGGGCTCAAGGCCTGCCTCAAGCAACTCCGGAAACGCAAACGGGTTTCGTGCCGCCGGATAAACGGCTTGGACCGTTGCCTCTCCAACCGCTCGGTGATCAGGGTGTGTGGCAGCAACGCTGTTCCAGTTGTGCACCGGCGACATAGTCAGCACCAGTGTGGGCTGGTGTGTGCGAATCTGACGAACTATGTCTCGAACCAGCTCCTTCGTAACTGTGACGTCTCCGTCGGCATATCCCTCGAGGAATGTGACCTTTTCGATCCCAAGAGCAGAAGCCGCGTCTAGTTGCTCCTGCCGACGAACCTCCGAGATACGGTCATGCCCTTCCTCTTCGTATCCCCCTGCGTCGCCCAGCGTAGTCACGACAATAGCTACGTCCGCACCCTCGGCGGCAAAGTGGGCGAGGGTTCCACCCGCTCCTATATCGGCGTCATCCGGATGCGCATAGACGCCCAGGATCCTTTCGTGCTTCAAACTGCACCCCTCATTACTAGTGATTCTGTTGCTTTATTGAATGCTGTACCCGTTACGGCTGCGGGGCGCCCAATCCATTTGATCGGGCGCCCCGGATTTGGAGCTAGTGTTCGCCTAAGCGCTAACCGCCCATGGCCGCGTTTGCAGCCTCCTGAGCGGCAGCCAAACCTTCTGCAACCGGAACACGGCCCAGGAACATTTCTTTCATAGACGCACCCTGTGCCTCCATGCCAGCCTGAATATTCGCGCCGAAGGGAGCCTCGATGGATCCGTTTGTCATGACTTCAACCATGGCAGAAACATCCACGCCCTGATCAGCCCAGAAGTCCTCCCAGGTGCTCTGAACGTCAGTGTTGGCAGGAAGCGCTGTGCCGGTCTCACCGAGAACACTAGAGCCTTCAGGTCCACTAATCCATTCGAGGAACTTCTTTTGAGCGTCAGTGTTGGTGGAATCAGCAGAACCCGCCGCGACGATTGCGTTCACTACAGAGATGCGGCCATCGGGCCCCTCTGGAAGCTGGACCAGGCCCCACTCAAAGGTCGCGCCTTCAAGGACGTTTGCCAGATTGTATGAACCGCTCTGGAACAGGGCCATGTTGCCCTGAAGGAACTGGTCACGGCTAAAGTCACCGTTGTCATTGGTGTCCGCGGCAGAGGGAGAGACGTAGTACTTGTTGATTAGGTCAACGATGTACTGGAACGCTTCGATTCCCTCTGGACTATCAAATGCCATCATGCCGTCTTTGTCCTGATAGACCGCGCCGTTTGAACCCAGATAGTTGAGATATATTGCCTGAAGGTCGTATGCGGCGTTGTAGCCAAACTGCTTCAGTTTGGCCTGGTCAAACCCCGCGTCGGCAGGAGTGTTACCGTCGGAGTCCTTAGTCAGCTTTGTGGCAATTTCACGAAGCGTGTCCGTCTCGGCAGAAGGATCCCATTTCAGGCCCTCAAGGTCCTGGACTGTTACTCCAGCTTCATCCAGCAGTGCCTTGTTGTAGTAGACGGCGATGCCGGGGTCAGCCAGTGCTGGCGCACCGTATAGAACGCCGTCTATCGTGTACTGGTCTACCGCAGCTTGAAGCCAGGCTCCGCGCTCATCTTCGGGAATCAGTTCGTCGATGTTGACCAGTTTGCCCGCCTGAGCGTAGTCGGAGTAGTTGGAACTATTGGTCCAGAAGACGTCTGGGGCATCACCGGAAGCAATGTCATTGCGAAGAGAGTTCCAATATTCTGCCCATGGGATCACCTCAACGTCTACGCTGATTCCCGTTTCTTCCTCAAACTTGGGCAAAACTGTCTCATAGGCTTCGGCAGCCTGTTCGTCCCAAAGACGGAATGAGATGCTACCGCCATCCGCTCCACCTGCGTCTTTCCCGCTACTCTCACTTTGCTCGGATGTTGCTCCTCCACCGCTGGAGCATGCTGCAAGAGCCATTACCGACACTGCAGCAGCCAGTGAAAGTAGATTACGTCTTCTATTCATTCTTCCTCCTGTATCGCCATTGGGAATTAGAACTCTCCAACTCAAACTGGCGCTTTGTCGCGAAGACAGTGGTCTGCGCGACCTATTTCATGCCCGTTAGGGCTATGGATCCGACTATTTGTTTTTGAAACGCTACGAACAGGATGATCAGCGGGACTAGCGCAAGCGTGGTCGCCGCCATGACCAATGTCCAGTTTGCGTTGTATTGGGATTGAAGGGTTGCGGTCGCAACCGTGATCACGTGGGGTCGCTGGTTGGCAATAATTCTGGGCCACATAAAGCTATTCCACTGGCTAACCACTGTGATCAGCGTAAGGGTAGCCAGAATCGGTTTGGACATCGGCACGACGATTCGTAACAGGATTGACACCTGACCCGCACCATCGATTCGCGCCGCATCAATTATCTCCTGTGGAATCTGCCGAAAGTTCTCACGCAACAGGAATACCGCATATGGAGAAGCAAACATAAACGGAATTACGATTCCCCAAAATGTATTCTTCAGTCCCGCTTCCGCCATCATCATATAAAGGGGAATCACCAGGACGGTGGCCGGAATCATCATCGTTGAGAGAAATAGCCAAAAAATCAAGTCCCTGCCCGGGAACTGAAGACGGGCGAACGCGTAGGCAGCCATCACTGACGAACTGACCTGAAAAACAACCAGGACCAAGACCATCAGCAGAGTGGTAACTATGGCGTCCATAAAGTTGATTCGCCCGCCGAGGACCGCGGCGAAGTTGTCAAGAGTCCATTCTTTGGGCGGCGCAAGAGGAGAACTCGATGCGAAGTCCCGCGGGGTCTTGAAGGCAGTCATGATACTGAGAACGAACGGGAGAGCCATGATTGCTGCAGAAATCGTTAGGCCCACGTATATGCCGAAGGTTCCAAGAGGAGTGCGTCGCTGAGCGGCGGGACTCGCGCTCTCAATCTGCTTACGAGGTTTCTTCCACCGCTTGTGGGTATCTTCGGTGCTCCCGGGGAGCGGGTCAGACCAGGTCATATGTAGTCCGCTTCCGGAAATAGAGGTTCTGGATCAGCGTAATCACCATTAGGATCACCATCATCACGGCGGCCATTACCGAGGCTCGACCTAAGTTCCAGTTCGTAAAGGCCTCTTCGTAGATCCGGTATGCAAGCACATCGGTGGCACCTGCTGGTCCGCCTTTCGTCAGCGCATAGACCTGGTCGAAGATGTTAAACGTCGCAATAACCGACGTAACCGAGACGAAGAAGAAGGTGGGGCGCAGCAACGGAACTTTTATCGCCCAGAACGCCTGCCTGCTACTTGCACCGTCTATTAGCGCCGCCTCCGTGATTTCCTTGGGAATTCCGAGCAGACCAGCGATGAAGAAGAGCGAGGTGTATCCAACGTTGTTCCAGGTAATCACAAACGTCACAGCCACGATGGCCCATTCATGCGACACGAGTATCTCGAGACGGCGGCCAGCAATCGATGATAGAAGGCCACCGGTTGGCGCAAAGATCCACGACCAAACGACGCCTAGGGCCAGAGGCGCGGAAATCCACGGAATGACAATAAGCGTTCGGAAGACATTTGTTCCCCTCACCCCTTTCGTCAAGAGATTCGCCAAGAACAGGCCGAGAGCAATCTGTGCCGGCACAACGAATAGAACCAGCAGAACCGTTACTCGTAACGAGTTTTGGAACACAGGGTCACCGAGAACGGAAGCTATTTGTGAAAAGCCAACGTACTCAACCGGGTTTATCAGGTCCCACTTGTGCACGGTAAGCCACAGGACAATAAGGACCGGAATCAACATGAACAACAGGACACCCAGCACGCTGGGTAGCAGAAACGCATAGCCCGTTAGGGCCTCGCGAACACGCACGCTCGAAGGCTTCCGTCTTGTTGTGGTGCCAGGTGCGGCCATCATCCTCCCCACAAGCTGCTCGGAAGCGGTCTAGAGTACTTCAGTTTACGAAGCTGGTTGCGAACCGACTCATCTCCCATAGAGAGTATGACGGTCCGTGCAAGCGCCTTGGCTGCATCCACCAGGAGCAAGTCCGCCTCTTTGGTTGCTGCCGCCGCCGCAAATGCTTCGGAGTGAATCGGCGCCGCTGTGCCGGGAACTCCGATCATGGAGTGTAATGACTCTACTCGCCCAGAAACGTTCCCCATGTCGGTAGAACCTCCGACCTTCTGTCCTCCCCTTGAGATCGACCTACCGAGTTCCTCCATTGACTGGTTCCAGAACTGACCGAGAATAGGTGAGTTCAACACCGGTTCGCACCTAGGTTCGCTCTCTTCAAACGACCATTCGCATCCCGTGGCGAGCGCGGCACCCTCGAAGCAACGCATAAGCTTTGTTTTTACGTCCTCGAGGTCGTCAAGAGACCGTGCCCGTGCCTCGACCTCCAAAACGGTGCACGACGGGATTATGTTCGTTACCTCGCCTCCGCGGGAGACAAAACAACTGACGCGTACCCCGTCTACTAGCTGTTGGCGCATAAGTCCCACCGCTACCTGCGCGACGGTCGCGGCGTCTGCCGCATTAATTGCCTTCTCAGGAGCGGCAGCAGCATGCGAGGCTCGTCCTGTGAATGTCACTCTGAATCGGTCCTTGCCGATCATTGAGACGTCTTGAACCGGATCCCAGTTGTGCCCCGGACCCGGATGAACCATCAGGGAAATGAGGCACTCGTCCCAAGCTCCGCGCTTGATCAAGATGGTCTTGGCTGCGCCACGCTCTTCGGCCGGGGTCCCAAGTACCTCGATAGTTAGGTCCAGATCGGTTGCTACCGTCGCTAAGCCAATGGCGGCTCCCACCCCGCTGGCCGCGATCAGATTGTGACCACAAGCGTGACCGATGTCCGGTAACGCGTCGTATTCGCAGCAAATGGTGACAGTGTCGGCCCCATCCCCGAAGGTCGCCCTGAACGCCGTCGGAACCCCAACAAAGCCCGGTTCCACAGCGAAACCGTGTGATTCGAGCAGTTCGAAGACCCGACGTGAAGAATTCACCTCTTCAAACGCGAGTTCCGGGTTGTCATGAAGGTCGTGGGATAGGCGAACCAGAGCTGCTTCAGATAAGTCTATCGCTTCGTCAGACCGCAGGACCAAGTCCATTGTCTCTCCGCTCATTTACAGCAGGTCTCCAGTCTGAGACCACGTGGTTCGGACTCGACTAATCCTAGGACTACAGCCCCGGAATTTGGGAGACGTCGAACATTGTGGGCAGCGCTGTTGGGATATCTTTCAACCGCCGGGATAGCTGCGCAATGGTTGGTGCTCCGGCGCCACCGAGGCTTTCTGTGCTGATTCCAGCAGCAACAGATGCGCAACTGGCAGCCTGAAGTAGACTTCCGCCTTCCAGCAATGACCAGGCCAAGACGCCCGAGAATACATCGCCCGCACCCGTTGGGTCTATGGTTTTTACGTTGAATGCGGGGAGTGAAAAGCTACTTTCTCCCCGCACTGTGATCCCGTCTGCCCCACTCGTGACGATGACATTAGGCACCATCTGAGACAAATGGTCGATTGCCGTGTCAACGTCGGCACAACGGGTGTACTCGAGTGCCTCGTCCCTGTTCGGAACAAAGACATCCACCATATCGAGCGGTTCGAGGTCCACGGGGTTCCACGCACCGGTGGAGTCCCAACCAACGTCTCCGATTACCAGAGTTCCCTCACGGCGCCATGACTGAACGACCTGTCGATTTTTCGCCAATGCCCGGAGGTCCCCGATAAGGACTGCGGGGGCTTCTCCCTCAAGCGGGGGTGCCTCGCAGGACCCAAAAGATGCCATGGCTCTCTCACTGCCGACGCTCAGCGAGGCAGTGACGGCTTGCCGAGGTATTTCTTGCAAGAGGACACTAGAAATACCCTCCTCAGCTAGCAGTTCAGCAACCATGTGCCCCGCTATGTCCTCGCCCACGTACGAACAGAGATCCACACTGATGCCCACCTGTAACAGCGCGCGGGCCTGGTTTGCCGCACCACCGGCAAGGAACTCGCAACCCTCGGCCCAAAGCTCTTGTCCCGGTTTGGGAACTGACGAAAATGGGCCTAGAACAACGTCTAGGAACAGAGGACCGACAACCACGGCTCGCCTGGCATCCATTACTTCTGATCTCACTCCCCTAGTACGACTACGCTGATCACATGCTATCTGCCTCATACGCGAAGGAGACACCGGAGTGAAACTGGCGATTATCGGCGGAGGTGGATTCCGTGTTCCACAGATCGTCGAAGCGCTCAGTAAGCGCGACCCTCGACAACTGGCGGTTAACGAACTGGTTCTCCACGACGTTTCAGAGGATCGCCTCCGCGTCATGTCCGGGGTTCTTGAGCAGCTTCCCCTTCAGCGCAAACCTCAGATCAGGACGACTCTTGATCTTGTAGACGCGGTTTCTAAAGCGGACTTCGTTTTCTCGGCAATCCGCGTCGCCGGAACCCAGGGACGCATACTAGATGAACAGATTTCGCTCAGCTTCAACGTTCTGGGTCAGGAGACTGTCGGACCCGGCGGGTACGCGTACGCCATGCGGACTATTCCTGCTGCATTGAGGCTGGCCAACGTCGTTAAGGAACAAGCTCCGAACGCCTGGGTCATCAACTTCACCAACCCCGCGGGAATCATCACTCAAGCTATGCGAGGAGTTATGGGTGATCGCGTGATCGGAATCTGTGACACACCGATTGGCCTGGTCCGTCGGGCCGAGCGCGCACTCGGTCTCGACGATGACCGGGTCGAGTATGACTACGTGGGACTGAATCATCTCGGTTGGCTCCGAGCGATTCGAAAGGACGGCGTGGACTTACTTCCGAGGCTCCTTGACACCCCGGAACTACTGGAGCAGATGGAAGAGGCGCGCCTTATCGGCAGGGACTGGGTTCGTAACCTTGGGATGATTCCGAATGAGTATCTCTTTTACTTTTACCGAAACCGAGAGGCACTGCAGCAGATCTTAGACAGTGATCAGACCCGAGGACAGTTCCTTGCTGCTCAGCAACGCGTCTTCTACTCGAGTGCCCTAGAGGAACCACAGAGCGCTGGTGCGCTTTGGATCGGGGCACGGGGCGAGAGAGAGGCCACCTACATGGCCGAAGCGCGAGACGTCGCGCAAGATGGTGACAGACACGCGGAGGACCTGGAGGGCGGATACCAGGAGGTTGCTTTGGATCTGATGACAGCCCTGTCCGGTGGTACTCCGGCAAGGATGATACTTGGCGTGAGTAACACCGAAGGCGGGAAGCCTCTTATCCCCTCACTGGCAGACAATGCAGTCGTTGAGGTTCCCTGCAACGTAGATGCAAATGGTCCGGTGCCCATCAATATTGCCCCATTAACTGGCGCCGAACTCGGATTAGTCACCCAGGTGAAGGCGTGCGAAACCCTGGTGATCGAAGCTGTGCTAGAAAAAGATCGCGAAAAGGCATGGCGCGCTATTGCCTCTCATCCGATCGTGAACTCTACTGAGGTTGCCCGAAGGATCTTCGATGAGTATTACGAGCAGATCCCCGAGGTTGCAGAAG
>JBATQJ010000178.1:0-18095 GCA_049291975.1 Scrofimicrobium sp. | reverse complement strand
TGCGGAAGTCAGCTCCGTCAGGAAGGCTGATCGTGTCAATAGCAGCAGTCGGCACCGGTGCCGAGCTCACAGCCGAGCCATTCTTGTAAGCAGTGACCTTCAGGCCCGTCGGATCACAAAGCTGGAGGCTATCAGAGAGAGTGTCGTAGAGGTAGACCGGACTCTGATCAGCATTTACAAGCAGCTGACCGGGGATCCTGATGGACCAGCCGACTCCCGTGTTGTTCTTGATCAGGGAGCCGCTCTTGACGATCTCCAGCGGTGCAGGGTTTGAGATGCCACCTTCACCGGGGAGGTCAACAACCTCAACGGTGCCGTTTGCATCGATTTCTACAGATTCGCTGGTCGTCGCCTTCGAAGCCTTGACATCAAACTCGATGGTTCCCCAGATTTCATCCCAGTCAGCGACGACATCGGTGAAGGTACAGGTGACGGTGCGGGTGGCTGTCTCCAGGGTGCAGTTGGCCCAAGTTTGTTCGTTTCCGTCGCCGTCGTCACCCTTTAGCGGAAATCCGCTCGCGTCCTGCAGGAAGCTGAACTCTTCAGGAAGGGTAACAGTGAAGTATTCACCCGGCTTGGGATCCGCCTCAGTGGCGTCCCATACTGCCGAAATGTGGGCGGTGTCGCCGACAGCCAGCTGACCCGAGCCGGCTGGGACGCGGTCGAGGAGGATGTCCCGCACCACGACCTTGTCATTCCGCTCCCCTGCCGCAAACGGAGAGAAGGAGCGGGCGGCGTTCGACCTGGGCTCGCTTTGCGAAACGACGCCCTCGTCCGAACCATTGTTCAGATCCTGGTCCGAGCTCTGCGCGTCGTCCGAGGTGCCAACCGAATCGTCCCCAGTTCCCTGGTTCGCGGTAGTTTCGGTTGCCGCAGGGTCGGACTGGGGTGTCTCGTCAACGGGGTCGGCTGCAGCAACTCCCGCCAGACCTGTTACCAGTAGAGAGGCAGTTGCCAGCCCAGCAAACAGGGACTCAAGGCGCCGCTTCGCAGACCCTCCCTTCGACCGTTGTTCGCCATTTCTGGCACTACGTACTTTCAGCACAGGGGGTCTCACTTCCTCTAGTGGCGGGCACCGTGTTGATGTCCAAGATCTGAGTGTCCCGGCCCATATAGGGGTCTCAACGCAAACATCAAGAAGCCCCTCGGGACGCTCCCGGGCGCGCAAAACACCCAGGACCTCCATGAGACTAATGACCCACATTCGGAGCAAACAAGGAACTACCCGCAAGTACGACGCTGGTCTAGAACGCGGTCAACAGGATGATCTGGCCGCGTCACTATCTAGGGAAAATGACTTACTCATTAACGCAACAGAGGACGGTCACGGCTTTCCTCAGCCGACCGCCCTCTGTTGCTATTCAGTTATCTTACCTAGGCCCTGTGGCCTAGTCGCCCACATCGCTACGCGCTGTGTCGTCCGCTAGTCGAGTTACGGTTTCTGCGGGAGATGAGCATCGCTCCACCACCTAGCCCCAGCAGGGCTATTGCGGCGAGCCCCGCACCCGCGACCCGAGCACCGGTATCAGGCAGTTCACTGAAATGGTTCGTGATCGTCACCGTCACCGGCTTGTCAGATCCAACCGTGACTTTGCCGTCTTTCGGATCCATGGTCACCTTGGTAGCGCCGCCGGTGTTGGTTTCCTTGACGGTGCAGGTTGCCCCGTCGTAGATCCCCGAAACCGTTGCCTTATAACCATTAGCCTTTGACAGCTGGTACTTTCCGGCATTCGGAAGCACGACGTTCCGGGTCTCATTGCCGACCTGGTACTCACACGTCACCTGCGCTTCGAACGTCACGTTCGCCTTGTCCTTGGCACCGGCACCTTCTAGCTTCTTGACGAGTTCGAGGGAGCCCGTGTTGAACGTGTTCGTAATCGTGACGTCCACAACCTGCTCAGACTCCTCGATCGTGACCTTTCCGTCCTCAGGAGTTAGGTCCACACTGTGAGCGCCGTCCTCATCGGTCTCAACCACGGTGCACTCCGCGCCGACGATCAGATCGCCGATGGTTGCGGTGTACTGGTTCACTTCAGAGAGGGTGACCTTGCCGTCGTTCGCCAGAGCGATGTCCGTCTTGGTTCCGTCTTTGTCGTAGGTGCAAGCGACCTGCGCCTCGAACGGACCAACGCCGTACTGTTCTGCACCGGTTCCGACGCGCTCCTTGGTTATCTTCAAGGAACCAACATCGAACGTATTCGTGGCCGTCGCAGTCAGCGAACCAACCGCCGGGGTCTCCTCACCTTCTGAAGCCTTCGGCCCCTGGATGGTGATTTTCCCGTCTTCCGGGCTCATGGCGGTCGAGGTAGCACCACCGGTGGTGGTTTCCTCAACCTCACACACGGTTCCCTCGGGGAAGGTTCCGAAGGTCTTCGTGTCGCCGTTCTTCAGTGTGAATGACTCATCCAAGACTGACTTGCCCTTGTAGGTACACGTCGCCGCGAAGTTGAAGGAGCCAGTTCCGTAGGTGGTAGCGCCTTCGCCGGTGACATCCTTCTTCACCGTGAACGTGCCTGCCGGGTAGTGGTTATCAACCTGAGTTGAAACGACTGCTGCCGGATCCTCCTCTGTACCGGTGACCTTGATGGTGGCGCTGCCGTTCTCATTGTCGGTGACGTTGTCACCCGTGATCACAGTCGAAGCTGCACCGTCCCTGTTCGTCTCAGTGAGAGTACAGGTAGAACCCCAAGGAATGGTGTTCTTAGGAGCGGGCCACGTCTCGCCATCCTCCAGCGTGAAGGCCAGCTTGGAAACGGGATCCTTGCCCTCGACCGGGAACATCACGGGCACGGTAACCGGCTTGCCCGTAGCGTCGACACGTGACTGGTCCGAGGTCACGCAGGACAGTTCGAAATCGAACGGACCAAACGTGCCCTTGTCAGCCTCCGTCACGACGTTCTTGGTGACGGACAATGCCGACCAGTTGTAGGTGTTGGTGATTAGCGCAAGCTGGTCCTCGGGCACCGAGTTAGTCGGCAACCCCGTCTCAGAGTCGAACTCTGTATCCGGCTGCGCCACTTCCACAGTTACCGACGAGGGGTCACGCGTCGTCTCGCCGAAGTGGCCCGTAGCGCCATCTTCCGTGACCGTGCACTCTGCCCCAACGGGGATCCCGTGAATCCGCTCGACGTCGTAGCTGCCCTCGGTGTTCTTCTTCAACTCCACGGTCTTCGTGCTAGACACTCCAGTCTCACTGGATGCGTCCGCGAAGAATAGTGGTGTTGGTTCAGATCCGGATTCTCCTGGGACCTCGCAACTAACCGTCGCCGTGAACGTGTCGGGCGCGTACTTCGCAGCATCACCCTGCACCAGCTTCTCAATCGCGATGGAACCATTGAGCAGACGCGTGCCTACGTCCTCACTAGCGAGTCGATCATCCGCCCCTCCGTCCCTGCCGGCGAGGAATGAAACTCCGAACTGGTTCCACGCCAGTTCATCGCGGTCCACGGGGATCACGTTCTGCGCCCCCTGCGGGAATGCAGGTTCACTCTTTATTACGTTTCGAGTGTTGTAGACCGCGTCGACAACCCAGCCAACCCCGAACTCGTTCAGGTCGTCATCATCTCTGTGGTAGCGGATACGGAGCCCAGTTACGTCTTCCCAGTCTCCCTCGGCGAACGTTGCATCACCCGTTATGAGGTCCATGGGGTCGTCGTAGACGAGGTTGTACCAGACTTCACCATTTGCCGTACAGGGTCCGGCGAAGTTCGGGTCGTGGTGGTCGCCCTGATTGACCTGATCCCAGGCACCCTTACACACCTGGTTCTCACTGGTAGTCACGCTCACTGTGACGTGCTCGGTCCAATCGGTCCCGTGTTCGTTTGCCAGATCATCCATCATGATCTGGTTCGGAACGATCTTCGGGGCACCGGTAAGGACGGGCCGGTACTGTGAGCCTCTGGACGTGCCAGAAACGATCTTCAGGTCGTCCGGTTTGGACAGTGCGTCAAAGACCCAGAAGTCATCAAACGCCTTTACTCCACCCACGTTCGCCATGCGAAGGACCCACGTATCACTCTTGCCCTGCTGCGAGTTCACAACACAAGGGGTCGGGTAGTAGGAGTTTCCGTCGTTGCCAACGAAAGTGGGGCACTCAGCACTTGGGTCGTTCCAGTTCACTGCTCCGCTTACGAAGCCACTCTCCGGACCGCGGACGCCCTTCGAGATCTGAACGGCGAGGTCTTCGGTAATGGAGATGGTGTCCCAGCTCTCCCCACCGGTCTCTCCGAGGGCATCCGCGTTATCCGGCTTGCCAATCGGCTTGTCGTTCTTCCCATAGAACTCCAGACGTTCCACATCGGCAAGTTGATTGTCGGTGTAAACCTCCACGAAATTCTCGACCACAGGGAGTTTGCCATTGTCGTCACGAACCGCCGCGCTTGCTTGAAGTTGCAACCACAGGCGAATTTCTACGCGCTCACCTGGACGGAGTCGTGAGTCCTCGGCATCGGCCCAGTCAAAGATGACCTTGCCAGTCTCGGTTCGAACCTCGGGTTCAGAGATTGCGCCTGCTGCCAGGTTCTTGAACTCTATGGCTGGAGCGCCTCCGGGACGCGTGCCGGTGTAGAGCAGATACTCGGGGTAGACGTCCTCAACGGTCGTCAGATCGATGTATCCGGTACCGACGTTCTCGATCACCAAATCCCAGGGGACCGTCGAGCCGCCCTTGACCTGGCGGACGCCGTTGTTGCTCAGTTTGCCGACACCGAGCTTGTGAGTCCCCGGTGACAGGTTCAAATCGTCATCATCAAACTTCTTCTCAGAGTTTGCGTTGACGCCAAAGCTCTGCGCCGACAGCGTGTTCGTCAGGCCCGTTTGCGGGAAGTCGACATCGTCGTTTAGTGAGAAGACCAGTTTGACCTCAGCGGACCACGTCGGGTCATTCTTCGCATTGAATACCGTTCCGTCAGTCTTTGCGAAAGTGAAACGGAGACCGTCAACGTCTTTGGTCGCTACACCACTGGGTAATGCAAACTCGGTGCTTGTCGACGCCTGTGCCGTTCCAGTCACCCAGTCCCCGCCGCGCTGGTGCGCGTCGATCTGGACCTGGTTAGCACCCTCGGGGAACTTGATGCTCTGGATCGACTCCAGAGTTACAACGTCCCAGAACTCTTTGGAGTCCGCGTAGTCCTCTAGGACAACACTCTTGGGCGAGGACGCAAGATTCTTGTCGCCCTGGTTCGCCTTCAAGGACACAGCAATCGGTTCGCCGCGGTCTGGCTCATTGACAGTGCCCGGGGTGATTGTCTTTGCCGGAGCTACGTCCAGCTTCTCACCGAGGAATGTCAGTGTTGCCTTCGAATCATCAATCGCACGCTTGCCGTCTGCCCGTGACAGTTGACCCTTCACCAGGTTGTCTGTCGCAACAGTTTTCCCCGCTTCGACGGAGGTTGCCTCATCAGCGGGAACACGGTATTCGTCGCGAACCTGGGTATCGACGGTTACTTTGAGCTGGTTGCCGCTACTGATGTTGCCACCGCCGCCGGCCGCCAGATTGTCTGTGCTGGTGGACTGGAACTCCAAAGCGAAGCCAACCACGTCAGACAACTCGTACCCGGCGCCCGGCGAAACAACCTTGGTGCTGGCGTTGATTGTGCCCTCACCTGTGCTGAACGCACCGTTCTTGTAGTAGAGGAGGAATACCTTCGACGTCGCCCAGTCAATCTGACTGTTTGTGGTGGCCGAAAGGGTCAGACCAGTGACGTTCTGCCAGTTGAAGGGCTCCAGAACCTTGCCGTGGCCAAACAGGGCATCGTTCAATGAACCGACGACACCAGTCCACGGGTTTGTTCCCGCCACATAGGTATCCCAGTCAAGCCCGGGAACGGCTGGGTCGACCACACGGATCCACTTGGCCAAACTGGCGCCGGACCCCGTGCCCTCAAACTGGCCCGCAGTGTTCTCAGCAGTAACTACATACTTGGCTGTCGGGTAGTCCGCGGGAGCTATGCCAGCATCTGGATCAGGAACGACGATCTGAGTCGGGTTGACGGTCTTCGTAACCGCAACCGCAGGTTCAGTTCCGAGGATCTGGATGTTGTCTTGAGCCTTGCGTGTCACTTCGGGTCCGGAGGCCGGGGTCCCGACTAGGTCAGCATCGTTTCGTACCAAACCTTCAGCAGTGGCGTTGAAGACTTCGTCACGGGTGACCCATTCCGGAGTTCCGGTTCGTGATTTGTCCCTGAGCTGCCAGTTCAGATCAAACGTGCGAGGGCTTCCAGCACCTACGGTGCCTCCGCCGCTTGCCACACCCGTTCCGGGACGAGGAGCCAGCGGATCAGAGCCGCTGGTCAGCGCCGCAGTCCTGGCGTCGTCGTTAGGTACCAGAGTTATCCGGATCCCCGTCGTGCTCTTCTGCTCTGCAGCAGTCAAATCCAACTTCTTGAAGGAGCCATCAGCGTCCTGCCATCCGGCGGCGGGCTTATTAGTGGGAACTACCCAGCTGGTGCCGTTGTAGATCTCGATTTCACTAATGGTGTCGTACTTCAAATACCAGCCATTAGAGAAAGGAGTGTTGCTGGCAGCAATCGCGGCAACGCCCGTCAGGTTGAATGCGTTGAACACCGAATCCTGGACCGATGGGATGGTACCGCCGGTCGGATCACCGATTACGACCTTCTTGAAGCCTTCCTCGACGCCCCAAGACAGCTTAGTTGAACGAGAATTACGCGACTGCTCAAGTACCCAGGACTGGTTCCACTTCTTATTCAGATACGTGCCCCCGACGGGATCAACGCCTCCCGTTCCCGGGACAACGACTTTTCCAATGACTTCCGACTTGGCATCGTCCGTTACCTTCTCGGCCTCGTACGGAGGTTGTCCCTCACCGTGAGCTAGAGCCAGGTTCTTGAAGTTTGTTACTACATTCTTGTCGGGATCACTAGGTAGCTTGCAGTTTTCTCCACCTACCTCGGTCCGCAGTCCCTCTGTGATGGTACGAGCCGTGAATCCGACGTAAGGGGTTACCGTCAGTTCCTTGCCTGCACCGGCCGGATCAGTGCTGTTGTAAATGAACTTCACTCCAGTGACGTCGCTGGGTGCACTGCCAGCGGGGAGCGCCGTAGCGAACTCGGCCTCATCCATTGCGATGAAGCCTGCGGGCGCGCCAGTCCTAATAGTTACCCATGACCCATTCAGCTTCACCTGAACGTCAGCGGTATATCCCTCGTGCACCTGCGTCGGACGAATCGATGTCATGTTGAAGGCGTCCCAGAAGTCCCTCGCGTCGTTGCACTTGTTTGAGGTGGATGGGCGCCACTCGTCAGTGATCGTCAGGTTGGTGACCTTGGTGCCCTCGGACGCCTTGGCCGTCGTCGTCAGCTCTGCGATCGCATCTTGACCCGGCAGAACTGCGGTACTAGGCAGGATCTTCTTGGTTTCCGTTACCTTGATCCAGGGATCAAGAACCTTTAGCTGAGCCTTCGTTGTGGCTTCCGCGCCGTCGCGACCGACGGGCGTGGCGGTTGCCTTGGCGTTGTTGTCCTTTGCCCACCCCTGGAAGGTCGCGCCCTGATCCAGCGCCGTATATCCGGAAGTGTTGTCCTTCGTTGCCGAGGCATTCGTGTTCACTGCGAACTTGATTTCGGTTCCCTTGTAAGCACCGATTCCGTTCGTACCCTCCGCAGCGTTGAAAACGAACTTGAACCCAGTTACCTGAGCATTCGTCTTACCGGCGGAAACGACGGGTGTGTCACCACTTGCAAACGGAACCTCGGAGGTCGTTGCATCATCAAACGTGAAGACGACCTTGCCGCTTGCAGCGCTCTCCGGGTATAGAACCGGAGCGGTGAATCCGTTGAACTGGCGCACCCAGGTCTTGCCGTCAGCGAAGACGGTTCCGTCGAAGAACCCAGCCTGATCCTCGACCGTCAGTTCGTTGACCGGAGCACTCTCATTCGTAACGGTAAGGGTGCCAATGGTTGAGCCGCCCTTGCTTAGTTCAGCCTGGTCAAATGCCTTAGTTACACCGACGCCTACCTTGACCGGAGTTACCTTGAAGCTGGCGGAGGACTCGCCAGTCGCCGGATCAGCGTCTCCTCGGTAGGCCTCAACCTTTGCCTTGTTGTTGGCCGTGTAGCCCAGTGAGAGGTCGGTTGTCGATCCGTCGCGGAGGGATTCGCGCTGTGCCACGTTAACTGAAATGTCAGCAGTCGCGCCGATCGCGATGCGACCGCCGGCCGAATTGGTGAATGTGAAGCGCAGTCCCTGAACCTGATCAGCTGTCACTAGGCCAGGAAGCGCCGGGGCCGCCAAAGGCTCCCCGAGAACCCAGTCAGTTCCGTTCCATACATCCACTTGGACCTGGTCAGCACCCGAGGGGAGCGTAAGGGGGCCAAAACCAACGAAGTCAAAGTTGTTGAACGGATTGCCCTCGACAGGGTCGACCACGACCATCTTGTCGATGCCGACGTTCCACCCGTTGGTGGCCTTTAGTCCAATAGTCGACTGCGCGCCCGGCGCGTAGCCCTGCTCAGCTTTACCATTCGAGTCAAGCCAGGTCTTGGTGATGGACGCACCCTGCTTCACGGCGGTGGCAACGGTGATGGTTGCTTCGCTCGTGACGTCAGGAGTCTCGGGGTTGTTCGGCGCGGCGGCGGTCGCCTTGTTGATCAGTTCCTTGTCACGCCCATTCCTCGGGTCATCTGGAGAAAATGACTCAGGAATCCGGACCTGCAACGTCAGAGTCACGGTGTTGCCTGCGTACACCGTGTCGTCAATGACCACGCGGAAATGATCGCCCAATGACAGGGTCTCGGGAGCGGCCGGATAGGGGTTGTCATCCTTATCGAACCACTGCACCGTGAAGTTCAGACTTGTGTCATCCGCCAGGAACCCGTCTTCGGTGTGCTTGTCTCCGTCACGAACGGTGACAACCTGGAATCCATTAAGATCAGGCAGAATGTCGTCCAGCGTAATCCCGGTCAATGGCTTTTCTGAGACAGAGATCTGGTACTGGTAGGTGAACGTGTCGCCCGGATCGAGATCCTTCTTCTTGACGCTATCAACCAGCTTTGTCAGGTTCAGATACTTCGCCTCACTGGTGTCTCTGGCCAGGTTCTCGCTGAGTCCGTTGACTGCGCCCTCATTCGTAGCGTCGAGACCCTGGTTCGATAGTTCCCCTTCGTTCGCGGTCTGCTCGGACGAGGACTCCCCATCGTTCGTACCCTGATCTTCCTCGATCACCTGGGTGGTAACCGTGCCCTGGTCCTGCTGCCCTTCCTCTTCTGGTGTCACCGCTACCGCAGTTGCAACCAGTGAGGTTGTCAGGAGCGAGAAACTCGCTACGACTCCGAACAAGCCTTCCAGAAAACGACGTTTGTGCTTGGCTGATTCGCTCTCGCCAACCCGAGATCTCACACTTTTCTCCATCTAGTACAAAATTCTGAGAAATTTGGATACGCAAGAGCCACCCAAAGCTCGCGCTAACCCCCGCGAATCTAGGCCATTTAGCTAGGGCTGTGCCAGACTTACTGCTAAGACCTTTGACCTAGATCAACGGAGACCCGTCACTATTGGCCAGAATTTGACTTTAGGGTGCTATTTACCGGATAGTTAGTTTCTCGTCCTATACGACAAGCCCGACTAGCGAAAAGTCGAACCAAAAGTCGAAAGAGTCGCTGGGGTACCGCAACATCAGGACCTAATCATTTGAGCCCAACAAGGGTCATCATTAGTTTCTAGACCCCACGTCTAGGCATGTCAGATCCGGTTGGGTGAACGCGCAGGCAAAGTGGCCGCCAACAAGAGTCGCCAGCTTTGGACACACCCAGTCGCACGGAGCCACGCAGACGGCGCTACTCCCAGGTCGCTCCCTGATCCGCAGAACGTAGCAACGCGTCCCCAGCCCACAGCCAAAGCTGGCCGTCGGATGCTTGTGACAGGGCTGTTGCTCCAGCCGTCGCACCCGTCGCTGGAACGCACGTCCCACTGACCGCCGCCAGCGAAGCATCGTACCTGGTCACCTGCGCTCCGGCACAGGTAGCTTGATCGACCGTGGCGACAAACAGGCCGTCAGTTCCGACCTCGACCGCGTCAGCGCCCACAATCGGGTCGCCAACACTGGCCCAGGTCGCCGCGCTGTCTGTCGAAACCTTCAGCGTTGCATCCTCACACAGCGCCGCCACACGACCGTCTGCGTTAGCGCTCAGTCGCACTACCTCACACCCGGGATGACCGACCACACCACCAGGACCGCTGATGGTGGTCGGGTCAGTGACGTCGACCCGCCAAATTCCCGCAACGTCCGACAGATCCCAAAGTTCTCCACCGAACGCCTGGATTCCGGCCACTTGCTGCCCACAGTCGCTCGGATTCTGTCCCAGAACGACCGCCATTCCATCGCGGGTATCTACCAGGCGCGAGGGCGACGTGACAGGAATCAGCAGGCCAATGTCCTGCGAGATCCAGTTGACCCCGTTGTCGTACGAGGTCTGAACCACTGTCTCCGCCATTGGACACGGCCCGGTTAGCGCCCGCATAACCTGACCCCCACCGAAGGCGGTGAGAACGCGGCTGGTGGGAACAACCTCGTACGAGGGGGGCTCAGGAGCGGGCTGTTCCTCAGTCTCTTCCTGCTCCGATTCTTCCTCGTCCAGTTCCTCAACGACTTCAAACCGAGGGGAGTATCCCGGCGTTTCCCCCGCATCGGGGACCGGCTGACGGGTGTGCATGATCGCCATGATGGACAGCGCCGCAACCACCAAGGCGAGCAAGACGACCAAAACGCCGAGTGCAAACCGACCCGCTGATTCCTTCACGTTCATGCACCTCGCGAGTCAGAATCGAGCCGACGAGGGATTGAGCGGCCGACACTGCCCGGACCCGCAACAGATTTCATCTGGGATCGACGAATCTCGCTACGCTTTGGCAGGCCGTTTAGGACGGCGATCTGTCCGGTATCAAGCCGGGTCAACTCTCCGGTCTCTGGGTCAACCACTTCGGGGAGGTCGAGTTCGACCACGTTCTCCGCCGTCGTCCGGCGCTGACTGCCGAAGATCGAGATTATTGAGTTCAGGAAGTCACTGGTGACCTGCGCGGCCGGCAGTAGCTCATCACGCGAGAGCTTGTACACGCTGGTCTTCTGCTTAAACGGGTCAATGACGTCGAACTCTTCGCCAAATTTCGGGGGTGGGAGCAGTCCGCGCTTAGACGCCACCGCCTCGACCGCCGCGGGAATCGGATCTAGACCGTCTTGCACCAGGGCCTCAACGTCCTCGACCATCACCAGCGGTGCCAGACGGGCGAACTCGCGAATGGTGAACGTCTTTCGGACCGCGCCTGGATCCATCCGAACGATGCGTTTACGATGACCGCGGGACATGCCAAGCACTAGGTCACTGTTCTTGATGATGTCCTGAGTCAGAGGCTGGGGCTGATGCTTCTCTAGTCCGACTAGGTTCAGTTTCTTCGCGATGCGAAGCTGTTGCCGCGGCACCGCCGCTCCGACGGCAGCCATGATGCCAGCACTAGAGATGTCAAAGGCTGCCTCGGCCAACGACTGACACAACAGGGCCTCCGCCAGCGGAGAACGGCAAATGTTCCCCGTGCAGACGGTGACAATCTTGTAGGGCGCGGCGTTCATCTGGACCTCAATGGCTCAGCTTCCCAGAATCGGGGTCGATCCGCCGGAACGAGTGGCTGGCGGCATCGCCGATCCGGGCGCCGGAGGGACGGCACCATCAGTGCCGAGCGTCTTCCATTTCCCCCTCGGGGCGCGGACGACGGGGTTACCGATCTCGGACGGCTGCTGGTGAAGCTCACCGTAGGAATAGGTCGTGAATCCGTAGGAATCCGGGCCCTTCTCAGGAACCATCGCCAGAATGATCCCAAGGACACGTGAATCGATGGTCTTCAGTCCCTCAAGCGCGGCTTCAAGTTGGGGCTTCTTCGTCTTGCCCTCAGCGACGACCATTAGGGCGCCGCCAACAGACTGGGAGATCAGCGCCGCGTCAGTGACAACGAGGACCGGAGGCGAGTCGACAATCACGTAATCGTACGCTCGGGTCAGGCCCGCGAGGAGGGACTCCATCTCACGTGACCCAAGTAGCTCGCTGGGGTTCGGCGGGCGGTGGCCCGCAGGAAGAATGTCGAGTCGGTTCGGCCCCCACGCCTGGACCACGTCGCCAACGTTGCGCCTGCCGATGATGACGTCAGTGAGACCGACCCCGCCCTCGATCCCGAAAAGGTCAGCAATGCGCGGTTTACGGAGGTCACCATCGACCAGACAAACGGATGCCTGGGTTTCGGACAGCGCGATGGCGAGGTTCGCCGCAGTCGTCGTCTTCCCCTCGGACGCACCAGAAGAGGTGATAACGAACGAGTGAGGGTTCCCCTCGACCCGCAAAAACTGCAAGTTGGTCCGCAACTGCCTGAAAGCTTCAGCGCGGGGTCCGAGCGGGTCCTCTTGCACGATCAACGGGTGGTCGGAGGCATGCGGGTCACGAATGATGCCGCCGAGAATCGGGGTGTCCGTTACGGCAGCGACGTCATTCTTGCTGTTGACGCGAACGTCGAGCACGGCGCGCAAGACGGCGACCCCGAAGCCGAGCATCAGTCCTAGAAGCAGACCTAGCGTGATGTTCCTCGAAGCGTTGGGGCTGATCGGGGACGAGGGAACCTCGGCCGGTTCGACCACGTCGATCTGAACGCGGGCGGGAGCACCCTGAGAGGGCTTCTCCAGTTGCTCTGTTACAACCTCAGCGAAAACCGAACTGGTGGTGTTGGCGATCTCCGCGGCGGCCGCCGGGTCGGTGTCAGTGGCAGCCACATTAATAAGGACTGTGTTCGACGGCGAGGAGGCAGACAGCTTGCTCGCTACCTGCTGGGAGGTCAGTCCCCCACCGAGTTGAGCGGCAACCTGGTCGGTGACGATTGAGGTAGTCACGATGTCGACGTAGCTGGCGACCGCCTGGCGGGCATAGTTGGTTCCCTGCTGCAGATCACCGACGGAGGCGTCACCGGTCCGAACAGAAACGTAGAGCTTGGACTGGGCCTGGTAGACCGGGGTTCTGGTCAGCGTCCACGCGGCAGTGAGGGCCGTCGTCAGCAGGGTGATTACCAGAATCAGAACCCAGTTCTTCTTCAGTATCCGAATGTAGTCCTGAAGCTCCACGGCGCGATACCTCATCAGTGCAATTTAAGGGACTTTTGAATGCTACCAGTCGCGACCAGGGCGAACGGATAGTAAGAGTTAGACGTCACTGTGGCACTTTACCGGCATCAATTGGCTCCCGAGGGTCGTCATATATGCCCTTGGTTGCGTCACACAGTTCAGAAACGCCACCCCTGGATTCCGTGCGCGTCCCCGAATGCCCAAAAGCACGAGGACACGGGGACATTGGTTCCCAAGGGTTGTCATAGATGCCCTTGGTTGCGACAGGCAGCTTCTGTCAGCAAGAACAAACCAAGTTCCCCCCATTTACCCCCGGGTTGCTGACTAGTGCTCGCTACTGCAACAAAAGCTCGCTATGACGAAGTGGCCCTGACGATTCTACGTGGCTGCAGGATCGACTGGACGTCGAGAAGTGCACCCTCCACGTCTGTGGACACCCCCAACGTCACTCTGAGGAAAACCCCACCAACGTACAATAACGGAATCGTACGCACCTCGCGAACTCTTGATCGTAGGAAGTACGAGGAATATGAAGCGACCTCACCGGCCACACTCCGAAGGTCGCGTCGCCGACCCCGACAGCCGAAACATATTCCGATCCCTCAACCCCCTCGGATCAGCCAATCGGCTCATATAGTCATCCGAATCCGCCAAATCACCATCACAGCATCAGTGTTTCGGAGGCAGGAGTTCGGGGATAACTAAGTTAGGGTTTTCGTGTAGTTGCCCCATCACACCGGGACCAAGAACACTCGGTAGTTCTTCACCTCGAAAGACATTTGTTCCCAATTCAGCGACAGATGGGAAAAACCTCGGAGGATATCCCGCCCCTATAAGAAGAGGATCGGCAAGCGACTGCGCGTAGTTTCGAAGCTGAGGCAAAGCTACCTGATTCGCAAAGTGCAGGAAAACGTCTGTCTTAACCATGTAGTCTTCCGGGGCGGAGAAGACAGTTGCTACATCGATCCAAAACTCCCGGAACAGATCCGTCTGAACGTCCATACGAACTCTGAATGAGGCGGCGCCCTCCCTCAACGAGAACATGCCCGTAGTGGGCATAGCGATCTCAACTCCGGAAGCGACATCGGTACCTACGGCATCAACCACAAACCGAACGCCAAACAGCGCAGGCTCTGGGTCCGTAAAAGCAAATACGGCATCTTCAAGCGACTCAATGAACACCGTCAGGCCGCCACAACGAAGTCAGTAGAGCTTGTTTCCACCACGCGCGGCTCTGTTGCTCGATATACACGACGGGCATGTATTGGAGCTTTCGCGTAGTTGTCACTTGCGAGAATGGTCCGAAGAACACCCCAAGACGACCGGCCACGCAAACCGGACATAGTTGAGAGAAAGTAATTCAACTGGTCCATCTGACTAGGACTCAGCAATTCGCCATCCATCTTTAGGCCCTTCTCATCCTTGAGCCATCCGACCACATCAACCCACCGCCAGGCGGAACGTTTCCCGTCGCCAACACCGCCAAATGGTAGGGGAAAACCTTCTTGCTTAGACCATTTTCGTGCCGCCTCACGAGAAACACCAACGCGACGTGCGATATCACTCGCGTTAACCAAGTCAGGAGCCAAACGGACAAGTGAAATGCCAGGCAGGATTGCCTGAAGCGCAACCACCTTCTCTTCCACTTCTAAAGCAAAGTCTTCAGCATCGACATAAAAGGACAAGACTGTTCCTGAATCAGATTCTGATACTAGAAAGGTCTCAAGCGTGTCAATAAGGGCGGCCTCAGCTTTCTCATCATCAAGGTCGAGGCCCTTAACTACTACTGGAATCTCAATCATTGCTCTCCCCGTTCCTCATTAGCGAGTCTTCCACATAGGTTGACAATCGCCAACTGGACGATTGTCACGATCTGGCTTCGCTCTCGGTTTGAGAGTTCAATAGTTCACTACAGGTCAGAAGCCTCTGCTTCAGTTCCATGATTTGCCCCTTTAGATCAACCCACTTCGGACCATGAGAACGTAGTTCTTTCAGCTCAGTCCTAACACTCTTGAGTTCTCTTCTAGCTTCACTCAGGTTCTCTCTTGGCGACTGAATCTCCGTTCCATCGTTAAGCTGACCTAGAATCCGGAGCCTGTGATCGTCCGTTTCGCAGTAGAGTCGTAGTAGGTTCTCACTTCCGTCCAGGTTTAACTCAATTTCATCAAGGATCTCAAGAACCTGAGTCTGCGCCCGACTCAGCGCAATCTGTAGTTCAACCGTGTCTAGTAACTGGGCCGCAGAATCAAGGTGCCTCTGAGCCTTCACAAACATCGAGTCAGGAATATGCGGACACGAACGGATCTTGTTGCGTGCGGTAATAGCCGCAGAGTCGCCTGCGGCTCCCGTTGTGCCGTACGCACGCACCTTGCAGATGCCACCTGGACAAATCAGTCGATAACTCGGATGGCTTGATGAGACCCTTGGTGGGTCCCACCTAAGTTGTCTAGCGAGAGCAAACGTGGCTGTCCACTCCTTACTGTTGGGATGAACCCACGGATCAACCACCATCTCGCCTCCTAGCGCTCTGCTCATGGTTGCATAGGACTCCGACACTTAGACTCTCGAGTAGTGAGCCCAAGTACCGTCCATCCAATTAGTAGAGTGCCTCTGCCAACTGCGCCCATGGGAGGATTGGGTCTTTGTGGAGTACGGGCGATCGGAGCTCAGGCGCATCGGTTTGGAACAGGATTTACCGCAACTCACATGAACACATGGACTACAAATGGCCCTAAAGACTCAGTTATTTGGGCGATGGAGCGAGGCGAAAGACAGCATTTGGCGCTCCCCTTCTAGTCAACAAAACGGTGTACGTGTCTATTAGCAGGTGGATAGCATCTGGCTTGTTCATCGGGTTCTCCTCATCAAAGAACACAGAAGCGATAGCCGGGGGGGAACTCAGCTTCAACCTGCTTTTCGCGTCGGCTCCATCAGTGCGACGGTGAGATGGTCAATACGAACGTTAGTCGAGTCAATCCGAGCGTTCGTGGTCTCAAGGCGGTCATTCAAAGACACGTTCATCGCGTCAATCCGAGCGTTCGTCTTATCAAGCCGATCATTCAAAGAGACACTCATCGAGTCGATCCGAGTATTCGTGGTGTCGATCCGCTGGTTGACCGCTTGGAACCCACTCTTCATCTCGCCACGCAGACCCGAAATCTCACTCTTCATCTCAGTGTGTAACCCCGAAATTTCACTCTTCATCTCGCCACGCAGACCCGAAATCTCACTCTTCATCTCAGTGCGCAGACTGCGGGTCATCCCCCAACTAAAGCCAACCACCGTCACAATGGTCGCGATGAACCCACTCACGATGGTTATCGTCTCTACTGACACCTGGATCATCTCCTCATTATCCGTTAGCGCACGCGGCAATACCAGCAATCCCAACATTCTCCCGACTGACGTCAAGGATTACGGACGAGGAAGACTCCGTCCACCACGCGTCCCAGCACCTGTTGAAAACCCCCAAACAGCCGCCATGGGAAGACTCCACCGGGAAAGTCAGACCCGAACAGCAAGAACTCCGCGATTCCGCAGTTCACGGACGACGAGGCATCAGGAAAGCACCCAGCTATCCGCCTCAAAAGCAGCACCAACTAAGCGCACGCCCAGCTAGTTCCACACGCCATTCGTCCATAAGGACTGCTGAAGAAACAGGTGTCATTTGATCCGGGTAGCCCGTGGGGATACTAGAAGGACGCAGGACACAAATACTCCGTCGTGCTCGTCATGATTCGTCACCCAAGACTAGCCGCCATCAACGCGCAGGGATGACGAAGAGCAAGTCCCAGGATTTAACAGTTCAACAACCAAGAAAAACGTCTAAGCGCGGACAACCAACTCAGCAGACAAGACAGGAGAGCCTTTCGAATATTTCGTCTGAATGGTACCCTGGTGACGTGGCAACAAAAGAAGACAACAGGGCTAGGGTCGATACGTACTTAGCGCCGGACGGCGAACAGGCCGAACTCATCGCAAGATTCTCGGAGGTAATCAAGGGCATCCACGAAAATCCCGTGTTACGTGGATCCGATGGAACAGAGGTTCCTGTCCCCGAGGAGCTTTTCGACATACTCACTCGTGCCGCTGCAGAGTTGCAGCGCGGTCGAGGAATCACGATCATCCCGAATAACCAAATGCTAACGACCCAAGAAGCAGCAGACATTCTCGGCGTCTCGCGCCCAACTTTGGTGAAAATGCTCGAGAATCACCATATCGAATTCAGCAAGGTGGGACGTCACCGTCGCGTTGCGCTCGGCGACCTAATCGATTACCGCAGCAAACTAGAGGAAGATCGCCTGGCTAGACTCCGAGAAGTCGCGTCACAGACCCCAACAACCGAGACGTACTACGACCCCTCGATCTCAACTCGCAACTAGGCGCACGACCGACGGCGACTCGTGAACGAGGCCTTTCGCATCCGAACACCCAGAGCATTCATGAATGTATCGACCCCGAAATGAGCACTCCCTCGTCAGAGCCCGATTCTCGCCTCATTGGAACTATCGTTACTCAATAGCAAAGACTCCGCTTATTGCTGGGTGAGAACCATAAGAGTCTGAGATACCCATAATTGAGGATGAATACAGTGCCAGACGTTGCAGTCGAAATAGCCGCCGAAGAGCGGTACACGAAGGTTAGGCTCTCACATGGCGGCCTAGTCGAGGGGCAGACTTTCATTAGCATTAGGTCCGTTGATCCTCATATGAACTGGGGCGGAGTGACCGTGCCCTTGCACGTTGACGACGGAGCGGTGTCGCTTTATCTGGCACCGCCGGGCGTTGTTGAACCCCGTAGCCTCAAGAATGGCCAGGTCATTGAGGTCCGTGAATCAAGCTTCACGATCGTTTCCGTGATCATCTTTGATGCGGGAGAGCCTAGAGTCCTCTGGGGCTGTGAGGCGCAACAAAACGGCACATCCGTTCAGTTTGACGAAATCCCGCCAACCGCAGCCTCGCTAGCATGCTCGGACGTCTTAGAG
>JBATQJ010000177.1:0-29313 GCA_049291975.1 Scrofimicrobium sp. | reverse complement strand
GAGCGCATTGGTAGCCAAATCCGCTGTTCGGGCTGCCCCGGCAGATAGAAGGACGCCACGTTTCCATCAGGTCGTGACAGGATGATGGTCCCGCCTTCACGTTCTAAACGCACCTCGGTGAGCCCCGGCGCACCCTTGATCAGTTCCATGTCGACCGGGCACTCGAGGTGTAGTGCGAGCCAGCCAGCCAGGAGGTCGATGGACGGGTGACCTTCCTCGCCCGCAACGACTGCACGAAGGACTGGTTCGTAGGGTGGTTGGTCCAGTGTCGCGGCGATCCGACTGCGCCAGAGCGTCGTGCGGGTCCAGGTCAGGTCCGTGTCGCCGGGAACATAGTTATCGCGGAGCGCAAGAAGCAGGCCCACGCCTCGGGGGTCGGAACGACTGTCCGTGATGCGCCGCTGTCCCAGCTTGCCGACAGGATCTTTCGAAGGATTGGTCGGTGCCTCATGCGGCCAATAGATAACCACGGGGGCGTCTGGCAGGAGCAGCGGTAGGACCAGCGTGTCGAGATGTTGCGACAGTGCCTGGCTGTGGCGAAGCACGATGACCTCGCTGGCGCCCGCATCGCGTCCCAGGCGTAGCTCGGCGTCCAGTTTTCCGTCCGTCTCAGGGGCGTGGGAGAGGACAATGACGCGGCAGGGGTGCTCATGGCTCGCGGCGTTCGCGGCTTCGATGGAGGGTTCGATGTCGCAGTCACCGGCGTCGATGACCAGGGTTAGCACGCGCGACAATGCGACTGCGCCGCCCTGCTCACGCACTGTAACAAGGCGACGGTTGATCTGAGAGACCGTCGTGTCCGGTAGCTTGATGATCAAGGTCGCCTCCAGGCTCGTCCGTCAGCTTCTAGCATTGCGTCTGCCGCGGAGGGTCCCCAGGTTCCCGACCGGTATACCTCCGGCGTGCCACCCTCGGCCCAGTGTTCCGTGACCGGGTCCAGTATTTTCCACGACAGTTCCACTTCACGCGGACGAGGGAACAACGGCGGATCGCCGAGTAGCACGTCAAGGATGAGTCGCTCATACGCTTCGGGCGAGGCCTCAGTGAACGCGTGACCATATCCGAAGTCCATGGTTACCTCGCGCACCTCCATGGCGTTTCCGGGAACCTTGGCGTTGACTTGGAGGCTGGCGCCCTCGTCCGGTTGGATGCGGATTACCAGCGCGTTCCGTCCGGGTTCACGGCTACCGGTGGTTGAGAAGGGAAGAGGCGGAGCTTCCTTGAAGACAACGGCAATCTCGGTGACGCGGCGGGCCAGCCGTTTCCCGGTTCGCAAGTAGAAGGGAACGCCGGCCCAGCGCCTGGTCTGAATGTCAACGCGGATCGCGGCGTAGGTGTCGGTGGTGGACCCGGAGTCGAATCCGCCCTCGTCCACGTATCCCACGACCTCTTCACCGCCAAGCCAGCCCGGGCCGTACTGGCCGCGTACTGCGTAAGTGTCGAGATCATCCGGGACGCGCGCGGCGGAGAGGATCTTCATCTTCTCAGCGGCAAGGTCGTCTGCGTCGAAGCTGACCGGTTCCTCCATGGCGGTCAGTGCCAGCAGTTGCAACAGGTGATTCTGGATGACATCCCGCGCGGCACCGATGCCGTCGTAGTAGCCGGCGCGGCCCTCGACGCCGATGTCCTCAGCCATCGTGATCTGCACGTGGTCGACGTATTTGGACTTCCAGAGCGGTTCGAAAAGTTGGTTCGAGAAGCGCAGCGCCAGGATGTTCTGGACCGTCTCCTTGCCGAGGTAATGGTCGATGCGGAACACGGAGTCAGGTTCAAAAACGGCCTCGACGACCGCGTTGAGTTCCTTGGCGGATTCAAGATCGTGACCAAAGGGCTTCTCGATGACGACGCGGCGCCAGGAGTCTTCCTCGGACTCTGAAAGTCCGGAGCGAGCCAATTGCTCACACACCTGCGGAAATGCCGCCGGGGGAACCGAGAGGTAGAAGGCGAAGTTGCCGCGCGTCCCACGGGAAGCATCGAGTTCTTCGGTGACCTCACGAAGGCGGTCAAAGGCCTCGTCATCATCGAAGGTTCCCTGAACAAAACGGATGCCGCCGACCAGTTGATTCCAGGTCGCCTCGTTGAAATCGGTGCGGGAATGTTGTTCGACGCAAGAACGGACCTCTTCAGCGAAACGAGCATCATCCCAGTCGCGGCGCCCGAAGCCAACCAGTGCGAAGCCGGGGGAGAGCAGGCCCCGGTTGGTTAGGTCGTAGACCGCGGGGAGCACCTTTTTGCGGGCTAGGTCGCCCGTAACTCCAAAGATGACCAGTCCCGCTGGCCCCGCGATTCGGGCGAGGCGACGGTCCCGCTTGTCGCGGAGCGGGTTGTTTGTGGCGGTAACCTCGGCTGGGCTCATAGGGCTGTTTCGGATCGGTCTGCGGACCACTCTGTGTGGAAGGAACCGGGGCGGTCAACGCGGCGGTAGGTGTGCGCGCCGAAGAAATCGCGTTGCGCCTGGATCAAGTTGGCGGGGAGGCGCTCGGCGCGAACACCGTCGTAGTAGGCGAGGGACGAGGAGAAAGCCGGGGTTGGTACGCCATGAAGTGCTGCCTGGGAGACAATGGAGCGCCAGGCTTTCAGGCCCTCGGCGACCGCCCCCGCGAAGTACTCGTTCGAGAGCAACAGAGGTAGCTCGGGGTCACGCTCGTACGCCTCGGTGATTCGGTTGAGGAAGCGGGCGCGGATGATGCAGCCGCCGCGCCAGATCCTTGCCATCGCGCCGCGGTCGATGTCCCAGCCGTACTCTTCGGAAGCGGTAGCAATCTGGTCAAAGCCTTGAGAGTAGGCAACGATCTTGGAGGCGTAGAGGGCGCGTCGGACATCCTCAATGAAGGCCTCGCGGTCTGTGACGTGCCAGGGCTCGGTGTCTGCGGGAAGTGTGGCGCGGGCGGCTTCACGCTGAGGAACAGAGCCCGAGAGGGCGCGAGCGAAAGTGGCCTCCCCGATCCCAGTGATCGGAACCCCGAGGTCGAGGGCGCTCTGAACGGTCCAACGGCCCGTGCCCTTTTGTCCGGCCTGGTCAACGATGATGTCAACGAAGGGTTTACCGGTTTCGGCATCTACCTGGCTGAGAACTTCCGCAGTGATTTCGATAAGGAAGGACTCAAGATCGCCCTTGTTCCACTCGGCGAAGATCTCGGCGATCTCGGAAGCGTCCGCACCTAACCCCTGCCTGAGTAGGTCATAGGCCTCCGCGATTAGCTGCATGTCTGCGTACTCGATGCCGTTGTGCACCATTTTGACGAAGTGGCCAGCACCGTTCGGGCCGACGTAGGTGCAACAGGGAACGCCGTCGACCTTGGCTGAGATGTCTTCGAGTATCGGGCCGAGGGTTTGATAAGACTGCCTGGTGCCGCCGGGCATGATCGAGGGGCCAAGAAGAGCTCCCTCTTCCCCGCCGGAAACTCCGGTGCCGACGAAGTGAATTCCTTTTTCGGCCAGTGCCTTCTCACGGCGAATGGTGTCCGGGAAGTGGGAGTTGCCGGCATCGACAATGATGTCGCCGGGCTCCAGAAGAGGAACAAGTTCTTCGATTACGGCGTCGGTCGCGGGGCCTGCCTGAACCATCGAGATGACAGTGCGAGGCCTTTCGAGGGAATCAACGAACTCGGCCATTGTCTCTGAGGGGACAAAGTCGCCCTCATCCCCATGCTCCGCGATCAGCAACTCGGTGCGGGCGAAGGTGCGGTTGTGAACGGCCGTCTTGTAGCCGTGGCGGGCGATATTGCGTGCCAGATTACGGCCCATGACGGCCAATCCGGTAACTCCGATTTGGGCCTTTTCTTGTTCGCTCATGCACCTGGTCTTTCAAATCGTTCATGGGTGGCGTGCTCAAAGAACTCTACGCTCAGAAGCACTGTGGGTCGCGGACGATCAGGGGTTGGGATGGGTCGAAGGTCCTCCGTCCCCTTGGCCGGTTCCAACCGCGGTAGTCTGGTGCCGTGCGAGCTCTTCGGAAACTTACGGCCGCTCCCGGCCTCGATTTGGTTGAAATCCCCGAGCCTGAACCGGGTTTCGGTGAGGTAAAGATCCGAGTGGCGGCCACGGGCCTGTGCGGGACGGATCTGCACCTGTACCGTTTCGATGGAGGTGCGCCCGGCTCCCTCAACCCTCCCCAAACCCTGGGTCACGAGTTCTCTGGAACCATCGTTGAACTGGGCGACGGCGTGCCTCACGGGGATGCCCCCGGCGACCTGAAGGTTGGCCAGCGCGTCTCGGTTGAGGGGCACGTGGTTTGCGGTCGCTGTCGTAACTGCCGCGCGGAACGGAAGCACATGTGCGTTCGGGCCGAGGGTATAGGGGTCAACCGCGACGGTGCCTTCGCTGACTATGTAGTGGTTCCCGCCTCGAACGTCTGGGTGCAGCCGGACCTAGTGGATGCTGAACTGGGTGCGCTCTTTGATCCTTTCGGCAATGCAGTCCACGTGTGTCAGCAGGCAGAGCTTACTGGCCAGGATGTTCTGGTCACAGGAGCGGGACCGATCGGTGTTATGTGCGTGGCACTAGCCAAACATGCTGGGGCCCGTCACGTCGTTGTTACGGACTTGAGTGAGAATCGGCTCGAACTAGCCCGAAAGGCCGGAGCGGACGCGGCGATCAGGCCCGAGCCAGGAGTTCTTGAATCAACCATGGAGAGCTTGGGGATCGTCGAAGGTTTCGATGTCGGGCTGGAGATATCCGGTGCCCCCTCCGCGATGCAGGACCTGATTGATCACTGCACTCACGGTGCAACACTGGTTCTTCTGGGACTGCCCGCTGAACCCTTCCCAATCGACTGGAATAAGGTCATCACGTCGATGCTGACCATTAGGGGTGTCTACGGCAGGGAGATGTACGACACCTGGTATCTGGCGACGTACATGGTGGAGTCCTCGCCCGAGCTTCGCGACGCCCTGCACCTGGTGGTGACCGATCGGTTCCAGCCCGAGCAGTGGCAGGATGCCTTCGATATCCTCGCATCCGGTGAGTCCGGGAAAGTCATAATTAACTGGGAGTGACGTGTACACGATCCGCGAGAAACTACAGACAGAGCTAACGTCAATTGAGGACGCAGGCCTTTACAAGAACGAACGCGAGATACTGGGGCCGCAGGGACCAACTGTCCAGACCTCGTCCGGGCCCGCACTGAACTTCTGCGCGAACAACTACCTGGGACTTGCCGATGACCCTCGTCTGGTCGCGGCGGTGCACAAAGCATTGGACGAATGGGGGTACGGACTGTCCTCGGTGCGCTTCATTTGCGGGACCCAGGAGCAGCACCGCGAGTTGGAGCGCGAACTCAGTGACTACCTACGTGTGGACGACGCCATCCTCTTCTCAAGTTGTTTCGATGCAAACGGGGGCATCTTCGAGGCGTTGCTCGGCGCTGACGATGCGATTGTCTCGGACGCGCTGAATCACGCTTCCCTCATCAACGGGATCAGGCTCTGCAAAGCGAAGCGCTACCGTTACGCAAACCGGAACATGGCGGACCTTCGCGAGCAGTTGACCGCGGCGCGTGAGGCTGGGGCGCAACAGATCATCATCGTCACAGACGGCGTTTTCTCGATGGATGGCTCTTACGCTCCGCTTCCTGAGATATGCGATCTAGCAGATGAGTTTGCGGCCATGGTAAGGGTCGACGATTCCCACGCGACCGGGTTCGTTGGCCCCGAGGGGCGCGGTACCCCCGCGATGATGGGGGTTGAGGATCGCGTGGACATCCTGACCGGCACGTTCGGCAAGGCACTCGGCGGAGCGTCGGGTGGCTACGTCGCCTCCCACCAGGAGGTCGTGGATATTCTGCGACAGCGGGCCAGGCCTTATCTCTTCTCGAACACCCTCGCCCCTTCGATAGTGGGCGGCACGCGCGAGGCGCTTCGGATTGCCAAGAGCGCCGATGAGCAGCGCAAACACCTGGGTGAGATGGCCACCCTCTTCCGCTCCCTGATGGACGAGGCAGGGTTTGAACTAATTCCGGGGAGTCACCCCATCGTTGCGGTCATGTTCGCGGGCGAGGATGGAGCGCGCGTCGCAACCGAAGTCGCCCGGCTGATGTTAGAAGACGGGGTCTACGTGACGGCCTTCAGTTTCCCGGTCGTTCCGAAGGGAAAGGCGCGCATTCGCGTTCAGCTGTCCGCAGCTCATTCGGAGGAGGACGTGCGGGCCTGCGTGGCGGCATTCGTGGCTGCTCGGAGCAATGCGCTACAGAGTGGCCGGTGAGCTTCGGTTGTCGCTTGAGTGCGCTACAGAGTGGCCCGTGAGGTCCCCGTGTCGTTGGGATGCGCTACAAAGTGGCCCGATTTCACTCCGAGAATTGGGTTTCCAGGGCTCAGAGTTGGCCATTCTGTAGCGCATGCAAAGCTGTGCCGGGCGAACATGGCCACTTTGTAGCAATAGTGAATCAGATGCGAGATCGCACAGTGCCCCCTCTCCCACGGAAGTGTAGGTGAGAGCGAGAATGCGGGTGTAAGAGTCTGTTAGTTGGCCCCTCTCCCACGGAAGTGTGGGTGAGAGGATAATGGGGTGGTGATTTCCTCCAGCACCGATCTCTTTCCCGCTGAACTCGACATTGACCTGGATGCGCTCGCGGCGAATGCCCGCAAGCTGAACGAGTACTCAGGAGACGCCGAACTGCTCGCCGTGGTGAAGGCCAACGGCTACGGCTGCGGGAGGTACGAGGTTGCGAGCCGCCTGTGGCAAGAAGGCATTCGCTGGTTTGGCATCTCCAAACTCCCGGAGGCGCTCGCGCTTCGGAACCACTTCACCGCCTCTGACATCGAGCCGGAGGAATCACGGATACTTACCTGGCTTGAGACCCCAACAACCGCTTGGGTTGATGCCGTCGAATCTGACATTGATGTCTCTGTTTCTGACCGCCGTCAGCTGGGGCAGGTAGTGAGTGCGGTGAGGGCGCTACGTTCCCAGGGTGTCCAACAGTCGCCGGCCCGGATTCACCTAAAAGTTGACGTGGGGATGGGCCGCGGCGGGGCGACGCTTGAAGACCTACCCGCCCTGGCCAGTGCTGTGCGCGACGCGATCCAGGCGAACGAGGTGGAACTGGTCGGCTTCTGGTCACACCTCTCGTGCGCGGACGACCCAGAGGGGCCGGGTGCCGAGGTCACCCACCAGCAGATAGCGGTGTATAAGGAAGGGCTTGAGGTCCTCGCTCAGCTTGACCTCGAACCCCAGATCCGACACCTCGCCGCGACTGCCGGAACCATCTGGTATCCCGAAGCCCACTTCGACATGGTGCGACCGGGCATCGGACTCTATGGTTACTCTCCATCCACCGAGGCCGCCTCCTCTGAAGACTTGGGCTTGAGACCCATCGGGACTTTTCGCGCCCCGATTATCCAGGTGAAGCAAGTGGAACCCGGACATACAGTTTCTTACGGAGCGACTTGGGCCTCGCCCGATCGGCGCTGGGTGGGACTGTTGCCACTGGGCTACGCTGACGGCATTCCTCGTGCAATATCGAACCAGGTCGAGTTCATTGTCGAGACGCAGGGTGGTCGCATTCACGCGAAGCAGCTGGGACGCGTTTGCATGGACCAGATGGTTATCGACTTGGGTGCAGGCGAAGATCCTGCCGCCCTTGTTGGTGATTCTGTGATCTTGTTTGGCGACCCAACGCGGGGCGAGCCGAGTGCGGATACTTGGGCCGAGTTCGCCGGAACCATCAATTACGAGGTGATTTCGCGCCTTCCTGAGCACATCAATCGCAAGTACTTCCCAGGAGTTGCAGAGTGACCATTGCACAGTTTGAGGTGACCACTGCCGACCAGACCAGAGACCTCGGGGAACGTATCGGCTCACTACTGGGCGGCGGTGATGTGCTACTACTAATTGGGGACCTCGGTGCCGGAAAGACGACGTTCGTGCAGGGTCTTGCACGTGGATTGGGCGTTGTGGGTAACGTGACCTCTCCGACCTACATAATTGCGAGGGTCCACGAATCGCTTGGTGACGGCCCCGCACTGATTCACGCTGACGCCTACCGAGTGAACGATGAGCTTGATCTGGAGACCATCGACCTTGATGCGACGGTAGAGGATTCGGTGACGGTGGTCGAGTGGGGTCGGGGCCGGGCGGAGGCGCTACAGAATGAGCGCCTGGAGATCGAGTTCGATTTTGAGGAGCGTTCTGATGAGGCGTTCGATGCCACGGATGAGCCTCGCCTAATCGGACTCAACGCCGTCGGGGAGCGTTGGGTTGCCCGGCTCAAGGAAGCCGGTATCGCATGAAGTCCCTCGACCGCTTTGACGAGAACTGGAACGCTGGGTTCTTGCTTGACTATTGCTCCGAAGGAAATGCGCGGCGAATGCGGGGAAGAGGGATAGGAAAACAATGAAGACTCTGTGCATTGATACTTCAGGCCCTGCTGTGATTGCGCTCGTTGACGGCCGGGAAACCTTGGCTGAAGCCGTAGAACCGAATGCGAGGAGACACGCCGAATCACTAGGGCTCCTTCTTAGTGAGACTCTGGAGGCGCTCGACTTGTCGGACTTGCCATCCGCTGGGGTCGATCGCGTGTGTGTTGGCGTTGGTCCTGGGCCGTTTACCGGACTTCGTGCTGGGATCGTGTTTGCCTCGACTCTGGGGCGTGGCCTCGGGGTGCCGGTCTTGGGGATCGGATCACTGGAAGCATTGGCCCGCCAGGCACTTGACGACATCGAAGCTGAGAGAGCCACTTCCGAAGTGAGTTCGCTGAAGATTCCCAACCGACAGGCACGTGACAAGGTTCGTAGTGGGCAGCAGGGCGATGGTGCCTGTGTCTTAGTCGTGACGGACGCGAAGCGCCGCGAGGTCTATTGGGGAATCTACGAAGCCAAAGGTGCCGACGATGTTCGGACCGTCAGTGGCCCGAACGTTGGACCCGTCGCCGATGCGCTCATGGTCGCCATTGATGAAGGTGTCGATGCGGTCGCTGGACCTCAGGAAATTCTGGCGTCTTTGCAGACTGTGCTAGAAGAGGACTTGCGGGAGGTTAGGGGCTTCGGGGAGATGGCCCTCGTTCCCCAAGACGTGAATCCCGCCGTGTTTCCACGGATTGTTGATGCTTGTGCCGAGGATGAGTTTCCTCTTACGCCCCTCTATCTGCGCAGGCCGGACATTCACGGCCAACCGGTTCAGGAGATGCCTGCTGATTAGTGGTAATCCTCGACTGCGGCCACTGCGGCATTGAAACGGTCCTGGGAGACGCGCGCTCCTTCGCGGCGGACACCGTCGTTGCTGACCTGGAGGACGCGCTCGGGGTTCAGGTAGCTGGGGCGTCCCTTTGAGTCCCACGTGCCGGTTCCCATGGGAACGAAGCCGTCATGATCTTTGGTTGAGAGGTAACAGGCGGCGAGCGAGGTCTTGCTGATCCTCGCCATGAGGAGGACCGGGCGGTCTTTCCCTCGTCCGTCGTTTTCAACGTAGGGAACCCAGGTCCAAACAACCTCGCCAGGATCGGGTTGATGGTCGTTCTCTGGTTCATAGCTGTAGCTGAGTTTGCGGATTTCCGCTGCGGTCATCTCCCGCGTGGCACTGGAACCGGACTGTCCGGGACTGGTTTCCTGGCCCGAGGAACGTTCATCCGGGTCCATGAATGTGGCAGTTTTCTTACGAGACTTGGAACTAGAGCCCGAGTTTTTCGTCGAACTGTTCCGTCCGACCCTAATGCCAAGGAACGCCAAGACAACGACAATTGCAGCTTGAAGCCACGGCGGAAGGTAGACGCTAACCGCCTGGTACATCTGAGCAATCGTGTTGCTGTCCATCGGGACCTCATCTGTCTGTCGATATGTCGTGGAGGACAAAGCCGCCCTGAAGAGTGTATCGAGATGCGGTCGTCCACATAGCGCCCGCGGCACGAAGGATATGAACCCGGTGTCGCTATTCTGGGTTGTTGGCTTTGTGGGAGGTGACAAGTTGCGGATTCAGGTTGAGAGTCCTCGTACTGCGGATGTGCAAGCCTTGATTGAGGTTCACGTACGAGAGTCCGTCCAGGTTTCGGAGGTCTCGTTTGCTCTGGAGATCAGCGACCTGGACAACACTGACATCACCTTTCTCACCGCTCGTTCGGACGAGGGAGACCTGCTTGGGATGGCGGCACTGAAGGACCATCACGATGGCACAGGTGAACTCAAGTCGATGCGTGCTGCCCAGAGTGTACGAGGAAACGGGACCGGGTCGGCGTTGCTGGAGCGGATTGTCGATTTGGCTCGCGAAAAGGGAATGACCGAACTCAATCTTGAAACGGGAGTGGAGGATTTCTTCGCCCCGGCAAGGCGTCTCTATGAGAAGCGCGGCTTCGTTCTTCGCGGTCCATTCGCGGACTACGAGGGGGAACCGGGCAGCCTCTACTACGGCTTGGCTCTCGAAATATAGCTGTGGAGAACCTCGCCAATCGAGAGTTTTCCATTGCACCTCAAGATGGCGGATATGCACAGACCCGGGCCGACGGGGCTGCGCGAGGCGCTTCCGGGACTCAGTATTGACCTGACTTGAGAATCTCTCAGGTTTGCTTGGAAGGTTTGCTTGACCAAGTTGGTCAAGATGCTTAGTGTGAGGGTATGGAGTCCAGGATGGTGAACGTGTATGAGGCAAAGACGCAACTTTCTAAGTTGCTCGATCTGGCCGCGAAGGGGAGCGAAACAATAATCGCCAAATCCGGCAAACCGGTGGCCAAGCTGGTGCCGTATCAAGAAGATCGGGTTAAGACTTTGGGTTTACTAAAGGGCAGGATCTGGATCGCGGATGACTTCGATGAGTTCACAGCGCAGGACCACCTTGATTGGTATGGCGAATGAACCTGCTGCTGGACACCCATATTCTGCTTTGGGCGCTGAATGATGACTCTCGATTGTCTGAAGCTCATCGCGACTTGATTGTTGACCCTAGAACGCGGGCTTTCTATTCAAGTGTTTCGATTGCCGAGATCTCAATCAAGGCGGCTCTTGGGAAACTTGATGCCCCAGAAGACATAGCGGATTACGCTCGCCAAAGTGGCATGGAGTCGCTCAGCTTCATCGATGAACACGCCGAAGAACTCCGTTACCTTCCATGGCACCACCGGGACCCTTTCGACCGGATGCTAGTAGCGCAAGCAAAGGTGGAGGAACTGGCCTTTGCCACCGTTGATCCACGGATCGCAGAGTACGAGGGTATTCGGATTGTCTAGGGAAATCAGTCGAGTCGAGCGAGAGATAAGGCCTCTTATAAGAGGAGACCTTAATGCTCTTGTTGCGCTGGAGCGCGAGGTTTTTGGCGGCGATGCTTGGTCAGAGGACCAACTTGCCGGCGAGATCGACTCGCCTTGGACCACCTACCTCGGAGTGTTTGAGGAAGAGGGTCTTGTCGCCTACGGCGGGATTAAAGGTGACATTGAGGGGGACCTGATGACCATTGGTGTGCTCCCTGAGAAGCGAGGTGCTGGGATCGGGCGCCTCCTTCTGAAAAAGCTGATTGAGGCTGCAAAAGAGAGGAACATGGGTCAACTGTTCCTTGAAGTCCGCGCCTCGAACGAAGCTGCCCAAAGGCTATACCAGAGCGAGGGGTTTGAGGAGCTGGGGAAGGTTCCCTCGTACTACCGTCACCCCAACGAAGACGCGGTGACAATGCGCCTAGAACTGGGCACCGGAACTCTGGCTTAGCGATTCCGAAGCCTCGGGCTGCATCGGAACCGATTTCGGACTCCGTCGCATGTTCCTGAAGGTGTGAGAACCCGCCATATACGCCCGAGTCTGAAGGCACCCGCGGGTGCGAAATCATTTACGAAAACGGTGGTGTTTCCTAAACCCTGGCTTCGAGTCCTGGCGCACGCGTTTTCGCCGCGGGGTGATTGCCGGTGAACCGAGACACAACGCAGGTTCGAAGATGGCGTGATTGTGCGGGAATTGCTGGCTCAGGGGCACTGAAGGGCAGGTTCGGATGAGAGGTCGGAATTAGGTCCCACTAAGTGCAGCGGGCGCCCAGATACTGTTGCCTCATGGCCAACAACACTGTCGCAACGAAGAAGCGGCGCGCATGGACCACGGGTGTGTTTGTAAAGCAACTCATGGCGGTCTCGGGGCTGTTCTTCGTCTTCTTCCTACTGTTCCACTCGTACGGGAACCTCAAGATGTTCTTGGGGCCCGAAGCGTACAACGACTACGCCCACTGGTTGCACGTGGACGCGTTCGTCCCGATCTTCCCGCACGGCGGATTCCTCCTTGTCTTCCGCCTGGTGATGGTTGTGCTCATTCTGGTGCACATCCTTGCTGCAGCCCATGTGTGGGTGAAGTCCAAGAAGGCACGTAAGACTCAATATGCTGTGAAGAAGAGCGCGGTCGACGCCTACGCGGCGCGCACCATGCGGATCACCGGCGTGGTCCTGATCTTCGGCATTGTCTTCCACATACTTCACTTCACCACCGCAACAATCCAGACCGGATTCACTGGCGCTGACACCCCTTATGACAAGATGGTCAACTCCTTCCAGAGTCCGTGGGTTTTCCTGGCGTACCTGATCTTCGTCGGGGTTGTTGCCTCTCACGTGGGACACGGCTTCTGGTCGGCCTTCCAAACCCTCGGCTGGGTCCGCGGAAACACCCGCACCTTTATGCTCTGGCTGTCGGGTCTTTTGGCCGCGCTTATCTTCGTGATGTTCATGATCACTCCGCTTTGCATCCTGCTCGGGGTAATTAACTAGGGCGGATGGGGAAGAACTAATGGCTAAGAAAGATACAGATCTAGTAATGGGCCTCTACCGCCTGGGGGATGACATCGAGGACACAAAGGCCCCGATGAACGTACCTTTGGCGCAACGCTGGTCGACCCGTAAGAACGAGGTGAAGCTGGTCAACCCGGCCAACCGCCGCAAGCTTCGCATCATCGTGGTTGGTACCGGCCTCGCTGGTGGTGCTGCCGCCGCTTCGCTCGGTGAGCAGGGCTATAACGTTGACGCCTTCTTCTACCAGGATTCGGCACGGCGCGCCCACTCGATCGCGGCGCAGGGCGGCATCAACGCTGCCAAGGACTACAAGAACGACAACGACTCAGTATTCCGCCTGTTCTACGACACCGTAAAGGGTGGCGACTACCGCGCCCGCGAGAACAACGTCTATCGTTTGGCGGAGGTCTCGCCCAACATCATCGACCAGTGTGTCGCCCAGGGCGTCCCGTTTGCACGTGAGTACGGCGGATACCTCGATAACCGCTCCTTCGGCGGTGTGCAGGTTGAGCGCACGTTCTACGCTCGCGGTCAGACCGGCCAGCAACTGCTGATCGGTGCCTACCAGGCGCTGGAACGTCAGGTCACCAAAGGTACAGTGACCGAGTACAGCCGCCACGAGATGCTGGACGTCATTTTGGACGAGGGTAGGGCAGTCGGCATCGTTGCCCGCGACATGGTTACCGGCGAGGTAGAGAGCTTCCTTGCTGACGCGGTAATCCTGGCCACCGGCGGCTACGGCAATGTCTTCTTCCTGTCGACAAACGCGATGGGCTGTAACGCGACTGCCATCTGGCGCGCGCACCGTAAAGGCGCGTACTTCGCTAACCCCGCCTTCACTCAGATTCACCCGACTTGCATCCCTCAGCACGGTGACCAACAGTCGAAGCTGACCCTCATGTCCGAGTCGCTTCGTAACGACGGTCGGATCTGGGTTCCGAAGAAGGTTGAGGATTGCGAGAAGGATCCTCGTGACATTCCCGAAGACGAGCGTGACTACTATCTCGAGCGCATCTACCCGGCATTCGGCAACCTGGTTCCTCGTGATATCGCTTCGCGTCAGGCGAAGAACATGTGTGACGCCGGGCTCGGTGTTGGTCCAAAGGTTGGCGGCGAACGTCGCGGGGTCTACCTGGACTTCGCGGAAGCTATCAACCGACTAGGCAAACCCGCCGTGTCGGCCAAGTACGGCAACCTCTTCGACATGTACCAGCGGATCACCGGTGAGGACCCGTACGAGGTTCCGATGCGGATCTACCCTGCCGTTCACTACACCATGGGCGGCCTGTGGGTTGACTACGACCTGGAGTCCAACGTCCCGGGCCTGTACGTGGCTGGAGAGGCCAACTTCTCCGATCACGGCGCGAACCGACTTGGTGCCTCTGCTCTGATGCAAGGACTGGCTGACGGCTACTTCGTCCTGCCGGACACCATCTGCAACTATCTGGCTGATGCCCTGAAGCGACCCCATTTGGATCAGGATTCACCCTCGGTGGTTGAGGCGCGTGCGGCCGTTCAGTCCCAGATCGACCGACTTATGTCGATCAACGGCTCACGGAGCGCGGACTCCTTCCACAAGGAACTGGGCAACATCATGTGGGAGTACTGCGGTATGGCTCGCACGGAGGACGGCCTCAAGAAGGCGATTGGCCTCATCCGCGACCTCCGTAAGGAGTTCTGGACTAATTTGCGAGTTCCGGGTGACCCGGACACGCTCAACCAGTCCCTTGAGAAGGCTGGCCGCGTTGCCGACTTCATGGAACTCGGTGAACTCATGTGTATTGACGCCCTGAACCGCAAGGAATCATGTGGCGGTCACTTCCGACTCGAATCGCAGACGCCCGAGGGAGAGGCCCTGCGCAACGACGACGACTATCTATACGTTTCCGCGTGGGAATGGACCGGAGAGGGCAATCCGCCGATCCTCCACAAGGAACCGCTCGTTTATCAGAACATCGAACTCAAGCAGCGGAGCTACAAGTGAACCTAAAACTAAGAATCTGGCGCCAAAACGGCCCCAAGGACAAGGGTGCGCTGCATGAGTATGAGGTGCGGGGCGTGTCTGAGGACTCCTCGTTCCTTGAGATGCTGGACATCCTCAATGAGGAACTGTTCGCCCGAGGAGAAGAGCCGATCGCGTTTGACTCCGACTGTCGTGAGGGAATCTGCGGCCAGTGTGGAATCGTCATCGACGGCATCGCCAACGGCCCGGAGCGGACCACGACGTGCCAGTTGCACATGCGCACTTTCCATGACGGCGACACGATCACCATCGAACCATGGCGCGCAACGGCCTTCCCCATTATCAAGGACCTGGTTGTAAACCGGTCTGCGTTCGACCGCATCATTCGCGCTGGCGGGTACATCTCTGTGAACACTGGTGCCGCGCCCGACGCAAACGTCGTCCTGGTTCCAAAGCCAGATGCAGATAAGGCATTCAATGCTGCGGCCTGCATAGGTTGCGGTTCCTGTGTTGCAGCGTGCCCGAATGCTTCGGCGATGCTGTTTACCTCGGCCAAGGTGACCCACCTGGGTCTCTTGCCGCAGGGGCATCCGGAGAATATGTCGCGCGTCGTGAACATGCTGAACCAGATGGATGCCGAGGGCTTTGGCGGCTGCACCAACATTGGTGAGTGCGCTGCGGTCTGCCCGAAGGAGATTCCGTTGGACGTGATCGCCACGCTCAACCGTCAGCTTGGAAAAGCCCTTTTCGCGGGGGTCTAGTCCGGCAAGATCTTCTGGATCACCGTCGCGGGCCGACGGATCTGCTTGAACTCTTCTTGTACGTTCTTCGCAGTTCCCTCGGCCCGCGACGGCGTTAATGATCGCCGGGTCTGGGCGCATATGCTTGGTTCGTGAGTTCTGAAGCATTGATTCTTGGTATCGAGTCCACCTGCGATGAAACCGGGGTTGCCCTTGTCAGAGGCATAGACCTGCTGGGGGACGCCGTTGCAACCTCAATGGATGAGCACGTCAGGTACGGCGGCATCATTCCCGAAATCGCGTCGAGGGCTCACCTTGAAAGCTTCCTGCCCACCCTAGACTTGGCGCTGGAGCGCGCGGGCCTGGAGTTGAAGGATGTTGACGCCATCGCCTGTGCCGCTGGTCCTGGTCTGGTTGGCTCGCTCACCGTCGGAATCACAGCAGCGAAGGGTCTGTCTCTTTCCCTTGGTCTTCCGCTTTACGGCGTCAACCACGTTATCGGTCATCTTGCGATCGATGCCCTCGAACACGGACCCCTTCCTGATCGGTTCATCGGGCTGGTTGCGTCGGGCGGTCACTCGAATCTGCTACTAATCAACAACATCGCGACCGACATCGTTGAACTCGGGGGAACTTTGGACGATGCGGCGGGGGAGGCATTCGACAAGGTCGGACGGCTCCTGGGACTGCCTTACCCGGGTGGGCCGCACGTTGATCGCCTAGCGCGAGAGGGCGACAAGGCCGCCATCCCGTTCCCGCGTGGCCTTGCTGCGGGTAAGGACAAGGAGAGGCACAAGTATGACTTCTCATTCTCGGGCCTCAAGACAGCGGTGAATCGCTACCTGAAGGCGAATCCGGAGGCAAACCTTGCTGACGTTGCTGCTGGGTTCAGTGAGTCAGTTAATGACTCACTTACCGCCAAAGCCGTTGCGGCCGCGGTGGCCAAGGATTGCGAGTGGATTGTCGTTGGCGGCGGATTTGCCGCGAATTCGAGGTTGAGGGAACTGCTCGACGAGCGGGCCACCGCCGCCGACATCGGGGTCCGAATCCCTCCGACGAAGCTCTGCACAGACAACGGGGCGCAGATTGCCGCCATCGGGGCGCAGATTGTGGGTGCCGGACTCCCTCCCTCGCCCGCGAACTTCGGTCCGAAGTCCAGCATGTCCCTGGAGCAGTCGTACCTGGCGGAGTAGCTCCTGACGGAGTAGCTGGGCCTACTGCGCCCGCTCGCAAGACTTGCCTGGCCCTGTTACCGGCTGAGGAATCCAGTTAGCGGAGGCACCCGCTGATGTAACTGTCATCCTGGAGGCGCTAGATTCGGCGGCCGGCTCCCACATTCGAGGTTCCGTCGCGGCGGGTGTCGAGAAACATCTCCGGGTCGAGGGGTCCGTCAGCCGCCATTTCCGCACGCATCAGTTCAACCACGGTGTCGAGGGCATGTCTCGGATCGGCCGCCGCGACTGCTCTTTGCCGCTGGTACGAGGCACCGTGCTTGAGGATCTCCCTGACCTTCAACATCCCCTCGGCGCAACCGAGATCGCGCGCCACAGGAAGAAGTTCCTCAAGGTAGTGTTCGACCGTGTCGCGTACGTACTCCTCGTTCCCCTCGGCATCGATTATCAGTTTCGCGTCCATGCCGTACCGGGCCGAGCGCCACTTGTTCTCAGAGATGAACCACTCAGGAAGAACGGTGAGTTCCTCGCCCGCATCGAGTTTTCGAGAGGCGTACTCAACCGACGCGTGAGTGAGGCTCGCCAGAGCTTCAACCTCAAGGATGTTGGTACAGGCGTCAAAGATGCGGACCTCGACCGTACCGAGCTTGACGGACGGTCGGACGTCCCAGCGAAGCTCATCGAAGCTCCTAATGACGCCGGTTTTCTTCATGCCGTGGTGGTAGTTCTCTAACTCTGACCATTCATGGAACTGAGGCGGAAGACCAGCGGTGGGAAGTTGCTGGAAAACCATGGCGCGGTTGGAGGCGTAGCCCGTGTCCTCACCACTCCAGAACGGGGACGAAGCCGCGAGTGCCTGGAGCTGCCCGGCCCGCGAGATAACTGCGTTGACAATCGGAAGGACCTTAGCTCGGTCCTCGACCCCGACGTGGACGTGAACCCCATAGAGCAGCATCTGGCGACCCCAGTACTGGGTTCGCTCGACCAGTTCTTGATAGCGCTTTGAGTCCGTAACGCGCTGGAACGCGGGTCTGGCGAAGGGGTGGCTGCCTGCGGTCGCAAGGTCAATCCTGAGCTTGTCAGTTATCGGGCGCAACTTACTCGCGGTGAAGTGGATGTCTTCCACACATCCGGGAACGTCACGGTGCGGGTAAGAGGCCACCTCAACGGTGTTCAGCAACATCTCTCTGCGAACCAGAGGAGCTAGGTCCGGGTCCTTCTGAGCTTCCTCAAACACCGGGTCAGCGGCCTGACGCAGATCATTGGAGTCTTTGTCGACCAGCTGCAACTCCCACTCAATGCCCACGCTTGAGCGTTCGGACTGTGCAAACTTCAGAGTCATCTCGGCTCGCTTCCGGTGTCGGCGCGTGTTACCACTAGAAATCATTCCATGTCAGGCCTGGCTGGTCGATGCGGGTGTGGAATACACCGCTAGCACTCGGCTTGTTTGAGTGCCAATACCGGCATAGACTTGCTCTCAGATTGAGGTTCGCCTCAATCCCATTTGGCGCCTTGATCCCCGCGACGGCAGGGCACCGGGAAGTCATTCATAAGTATTAAGAAAGGGAGAGTAACTGTGTCAGTTACCATTCAACCCCTGGAAGATCGCATTGTGATCAAGCAGGTTGACGCTGAACAGACCACCTCGTCCGGCCTGGTGATCCCCGATACCGCTAAAGAAAAGCCTCAGCAGGGCGAAGTGGTTGCAGTGGGTCCCGGTCGTATCGATGACAACGGGAACCGCGTTCCCATGGATGTCGCTGTTGGTGACGTCGTTATCTACAGCCGCTACGGTGGGACTGAGGTTAAGCACGAGGGTGTCGAGTACCTGATCCTGGGTGCTCGCGATGTCCTTGCCAAGGTTGGCTAGTAGCATCTGATTTCAAATCCCAACTTTTTGGGGAGGAATGCCGGTGTGTCCAAGCGGACGCTCCGGCATTTTTCATGCCGGTTGTTGCGAAGGGCGGGCGGAGCTAAGAGTGGTGCAGGTTCTTCCGTATCAGCCCGGTTGCGCACCCCGTATGGGGTGCGCAAGCCTCGTCACACGTAACGCGCACCCCATATTGGGTGCGGAAGCTTGCCTTGCTTGTGCCTCAGTCGTGTCGCGCACCCTATGTGGGGTGCACAAGGCTAGCTACACGTAACGTGCACCCTATATGAGGGGCGCGAGCCCGTCCTTGGTTCGATACCGGGCGTTGCGCATTCCACATGGACCTCGTAAAGAGGCCCGGTCAGCCCTGATTAGACTCGGTACATGGGCGACTACAGAGAAGACAAGTTTGTTGGTACCGGCCTCACTTATGACGATGTTCTGTTACTTCCCGAGCTCACCGATGTAATTCCATCATCGGTAGACACGAGCACATTGGTCACCAGAAACGTTCGTCTACATATTCCGCTGCTCTCTGCAGCGATGGACACAGTCACCGAAGCCCGCATGGCTATCGCTATGGCTCGCCAGGGCGGTCTGGGAATCATCCATCGCAACCTCTCGATCGAGGATCAGGCGGATCAGGTCCGCCAGGTCAAGCGCTCCGAGTCGGGAATGGTCGCGGATCCTGTAACTGTCCCGCGCACCGCGACGATCGATCAGCTCGATCAGCTCTGTGGCAAGTACAAGGTCTCCGGCCTTCCGGTGTTGGATGATGACGGGACCCTCGTCGGTATCATCACCAACCGCGACCTGCGTTTCCTTCCCGCAAACAAGTGGACTACGACAACGGTCGAGGAGTGCATGACTCCAATGCCGCTTATCACCGGTCCGGCCGGAATTGCCCGGGAGGACGCCCGCGCTCTGTTAGCTGAGCACCGTATCGAGAAGCTTCCACTGGTGGATGAGGAAGGGCATCTGGCCGGGCTCATCACCGTCAAGGACTTCGTCAAGACGGATCGCTACCCGCATGCCTCCAAAGACATTGACGGCAGACTGCTGGTCGGTGCCGCAGTAGGGTTCTACGGCGATGCTTACGACAGAGCAGCCGCACTGGCGGCGGCGGGAGTCGATGTCCTGGTAGTTGATACCGCGAATGGTGGTGCGCTGGCCGCCCGCGAGATGATTGAGCGAATCAAGACCGATAGCGGTTTCAAGGGCGTTGACATTATTGGCGGTAACGTCGCAACGGAAGAGGGCGCCAAGGGGCTTATTGACGCCGGCGTCGACGCGGTCAAGGTTGGTGTAGGTCCAGGCTCCATATGTACCACCCGCGTTGTGGCGGGAGTAGGAGTCCCACAGGTCACGGCAATTGACCTGGCCTCGAAAGCCTGTGCGAGGGCGGACGTTCCTATCATCGCCGACGGCGGTCTTCAGTACTCCGGTGATATCGCCAAGGCAATCGTTGCTGGGGCCTCGACCGTTATGCTCGGATCGCTCTTTGCCGGAAGTGACGAGTCACCGGGGGATGTGGTGTTCTCTGGAGGCAAGCAGTTCAAGCAGTACCGCGGCATGGGCGCGATGGCAGCAATGAGTTCGCGTGGGCGCAAGTCCTATTCGAAGGACCGGTATTTCCAGGCTGACGTTGATTCTGATGAAAAGCTGGTGCCCGAAGGTATCGAAGGCCAGGTTCCCTACGCCGGAACCGTGGCGGACATCGTCTACCAACTGGTTGGCGGACTACATCAGTCCATGTTCTACGCAGGCGCAAACACGCTCGACGACCTGAAGCAAAACGGGCGCCTAATCCGGATTACTCCGGCGGGACTTCGTGAGTCTCACCCGCACGATGTGGTCATCACCGCGCAAGCCCCCAACTACAAGGGCACCTCTGAGAAATAATTCGAGATGTCGGAGCCTTGCGGCAGACTTATTGCATGAGTGAAAGAGAGCAGTGGGTTTCTGAGCCCTGGCTTGGGTTTGACACTGAGACTACGGGCGTGTCGCCTGTGCGAGACAGGGTTGTAACAGCCGCTGCCGTCACTCGGTTCAGCGGCTGCGTCACGGAGGTCAAGAACTGGCTCATCAGCCCCCAGGTTCCCATTCCGCAGCGTGCCACGGCGGTCCACGGGATCTCAACTGAGTACGCCGCCTCAAACGGTCAGGATCCCGGCGAAGGTCTTGATGAGATCAGTGAGGTCTTGGCCCGCCACATGTCTCAGGGCAGGATTGTTGTCGTTTTCAACGCGGGTTTTGACCTTCCGCTTCTTGAGGCTGATTCGAAGCGCCACGGGGTTAGGACCCTCAGTGAGCGACTGGGCGGGGAGGTAATCCCCATAGCTGACCCACTGGTCCTGGACCGCGCCCTCGACCCCTATCGCAGAGGCAAACGAACCCTCGCTGACATGGCACTTGCATACGGAATTGCAGTTCCCGAGGACACGCACCAGGCGCATGTAGATTCAATTCTGACACTTGAGATTCTAGGTGCAATCTTGGCGAAGTATCCGAGCCTTGGCTCGATGCCCCTGGATCAGTTTCACCAGTACCAGCGTGAGTCTCACTCGAAGTGGGCGGAGAGCTTTGAGAAGTTCCTTGCCGCAAAGGGAAAGGTCAGCCAAGTCAGCCGAGTCTGGTTCTGACTAGCACTCCAGTACTTGGGAACCTGAGACTTTTGGGTGAGGAAGCTCAGCCGGGGCAACGTAGAATGAACGGGTGAGTTCAGAGGTGGAAATCGGTCGCGGCAAGCGAGGTCGCAGGGCTTATTCCCTTGACGATGTTGCCCTCATCCCGGCGCGTCGAACTCGCGATCCCGAAGACGTGAATGTCGGGTGGCAGTTCGATGCCTACCACCTCGAAATCCCAATCGTCGCGGCCCCGATGGACTCCGTTATGAGTCCGGAGACAGTCATAGAGTTCGGCAGGCTCGGTGGCCTGGGAGTCCTAGATCTTGACGGACTATGGACAAGATACGAAGACCCCACACCCCTACTCGAAGAAATTGCTGCGCTGCCACCCGAGCGGTCCACCTCAAGGTTGCAAGAGATTTACTCTGAACCCATCAAGGATTCCCTGATTAGGGACAGAGTGCAGCAGATCAGAGATTCGGGGATCGTGACGGCAGGCCGCTTTTCGCCCCAGCGAGTCCTCAACCATTGGCGAACTGCGGCCGAAGCCGGAATCGATATTTTCGTAATACGCGGAACGACTGTTTCGGCGGAGCACGTTTCCAGCCGACGTGAGCCCCTCAATCTCAAACGTTTCATATACGAACTCGACGTTCCCGTTATTGTCGGTGGAGTCGCTACCTACACCAGCGCCCTACACCTGATGCGAACTGGAGCCGCGGGAGTCCTGGTCGGATTTGGTGGGGGAGCTGCTCATGCGACCAGGCAATCCCTCGGAATCCACGCCCCTCAGGCGACCGCAATCGCAGATGTTGCAGCAGCGAGACGTGACTACCTCGACGAGTCAGGCGGGCGCTACGTTCACATCATCGCCGATGGTGGGGTTGGACGGAGCGGCGACATGATCAAAGCCATCGCCTGTGGGGCGGACGCGGTGATGCTCGGTGCCGCCCTAGCCCGATCAGTCGATGCTCCTGGCCACGGCTGGCACTGGGGTTCCGAAGCAACCCACCCTGAAGTTCCACGCGGCCACCGCGCCGAGGTAGAGACAGTCGGGACTTTGAAGGAAATCCTCTATGGGCCCTCCGTCAGAGATGACGGCTACCTGAACTTCGTCGGAGCACTACGCAGGACCATGGCAACGACAGGATACTCCGAGGTCAAAGACCTGCAGCGAGTCGAGGTAGTGGTAAGCCCCTACCACCCCACATAAGGACCCGGCAGGCCAATCGAGGTCTGCGAACCCTCCAACTGAGTATTGGAAACCTAAGGAGAACAAATGGCCCAGCCAGAAACTGAGTACCGGATCGAGCACGACACAATGGGCGAGGTCAGGGTTCCTGCAAATGCTCTTTATGCCGCGCAAACACAGCGCGCAGTGGAGAACTTTCCGATCTCGGGCGAAACCCTCAAGCCGCACCACATCGCCGCTCTTGGACAGATCAAGCGCGCAGCGGCCCTTGCGAACAAGGAGTTGGGTGTTATCGATGACGCCACCTCTGACGCGATCGTTGAAGCTGCCACAGAAGTTATCAATGGTGAGCACGATGATCAGTTCCCCATCGATGTCTACCAGACCGGCTCCGGCACCTCCTCGAACATGAACACTAATGAGGTCGTCGCGAACATCGCCACCAAGATCAAGGGCGACACCGTTCACCCCAACGATCATGTGAATGCTTCCCAGTCTTCGAATGACGTGTTCCCCTCATCCATTCACATTGCCGCGTACCAGGCGGTGGAGGAGGTCCTTCTTCCCGGCCTTAGGACCCTGCAGAACTCCCTGGCCAACAAGGCTGTCGAGTTCAAGGATGTTGTGAAGTCGGGTCGTACCCACCTGATGGACGCCACCCCAATCACCCTTGGGCAGGAGTTCTCCGGTTACGCACAGCAGATCCAGTACGGCATCGATCGCGTTGAGTCGGCGTTGCCGCGCCTGGCCGAGTTGCCGCTCGGTGGTACCGCTGTTGGCACCGGCATCAACACGCCTGCGGGGTTCTCGGAGCGCGTCATTGAGATCATCGCTGAGAACACGGGCCTACCGTTCGTTGAGGCGCCGAACCACTTCGAAGCCCAGGCGGCGCAGGACTCACTAGTTGAGCTCTCCGGTCAACTCCGCACGGTTGCGGTCTCCCTGGTGAAGATTGCGAACGATCTGCGCTGGATGGGTTCGGGTCCTCGTACCGGCATTGGCGAGATCAGCCTGCCTGACCTTCAGCCAGGCTCCTCGATCATGCCGGGTAAGGTGAACCCGGTTCTACCGGAAGCGACCATCCAGGTTGCGGCGCAGGTTGTCGGAAATGACGCCACCATCGCCTTTGCTGGCGCGCAGGGCAACTTCGACCTGTTGGTGATGCTCCCGGTCATGGCCGCGAACCTGCTTCAGTCCATCAATATTTTGGGCAACGTCTCGCGCGTTCTGGCTGATCGTTGCGTTGATGGGATCGTCGCGAACGAGGAGGCATGCTTGCGCTACGCCGAGTCCTCTCCCTCGATCGTCACCCCGCTGAACCGCCTGATCGGCTACGAGAACGCCGCGAAGATCGCGAAGCATTCGGTTAAGGCAAACATGACGGTTCGCGAAGCTGTTGAAGATCTCGGTTTCGTGGAGCGCGGAGAGGTGACTCCGGAGCAACTCGACGTGGCTCTGAATGTCCACTCGATGACCTCACCTGCGGGCAAGTAGGCTTCCGGCTCCTCTTTCCAGCGACGAAAACGCTCAGATCTCCACTCGGAAATCTGAGCGTTTTCGCTTACCTGCGCGGCTACTCTGTCCGCCGGAGTCGTTGTGGTGACGGCTGGTTGCAGTGGCATCGGCTTGTCAGCAGAGTTGATCGTCTCCGCCCGAGTTTTACGCCGGTTCCGCTGACAACAAGTGGATGCTGCAACGAAAGGTCGAGACGGCGTCGGCAGGTGGGCTGATGAGACCGGAACTCAAGCCCGGCTAGAGGAGCTGGAAGTGCGGCTCTTTAGGGACGAGGTTCGCCGACTGCTCGCCGACCTTGAAGTCCACGTTCTTTGGTGGAATTGTCATCGCTGGTGCACCCGGAGCAAAGTCCAGGTTCTTGAAGTCAAGCCACACCTCTGAAGGGTGAGCCGAGTCCTCATAGTAGTAGATGAGGTTCGTGTGGTCCGACAGCGACCGCCACAGGGTCGGCGCTACCATTTCGCGGTACTTGCTGACAGTACCGAAAGGCTGAGCGACGTTCTGAGCGATGCCGCGCATGTACTCGATGGCTTGCTCTCTATTGGCAGCTTTGGGCATTCCGTCGCGGTAGAAGTGCGCACGAACGAAACGGTCTGGAGAAGCCGTGGTTCCAGGAAGGGGTAGATCACCGCCGTAGACCTCGTAGTTCTTCAGGTTGTCGAGTTGCTGCGGGAATGGCGGAAGGTTCGTCAGGATCTGGCACTGCTGGCCGTGATAGATGTCCATCTTGGCATCCATGAACTCGATGACGGCGGCGTCTCCTGTTGCGTCTGCCAGATGCAGGTGTAGGACTGCCGGGGTCTTCTCCACGTCCATAGAAACGATCTGGTATGGGGTCGCGTTCGTTGCTTCGACCGCTTCCGCGACGCTGGCGAAGTTGTCCAGGTAGTACTCGACCCATTCCGTCACAGAGATTGCTGGGAGTTCTGGGTTACGAGGACCGTAGTCGCTGGGAGCCAAGTAGAGGATTGCAGCGTGCAGTCCCGTCTCGTTCATCCCGTCGCCTGTCCCGATATCGAAGATCTGGGTTCCCACCGAGCCGTACTTCGAGGTCCACTTCATGGGATTCGGATCTTGAGGAAGCGCTGCGACCCGCTCGACGCCACGAGGAATTACCCAGACGTTTGAAGGCATATCTCCGGCAGCCCAATCCATATTGCGGAAAGTAAAAACTCCCTGACCGCTACCGGTCCAAGTGCAAATGGTGCACATCGTGATCTCCTAAATTGCTCCGCGTTTCAGCTCGCGCCCACAAGATACTCTCAACACTACTTGAGAAGAGTGATCGCGGAGCCGGATCGAGAGCTGAACTTGGTTATTCACCTCAGTGGGCCTTCCGTTCGGTGAACAAAGTGGCATGGACTTCGCTATTCTCAAGTTAGGTCCATTGAATTACTAGGAGGTCAGGGGTCCATGCCGCTTACGCAATCATTTGCTACACAGAGTCCGGGTGGTGCGGCTGCTACCTCGGGCGGGGGTGCGGCTACGGGGACTGCGAAAAAAATGGGATTGTTCGCAGTAATCCTTCTTGGTATCAACGGAATAATTGGGTCGGGTGCATTCCTGCTTCCCCAAGAGATCTACAAAGACGCTGGGCTGTTGTTAGGTTTGGCCAGCCTCTTTGCTGCTGGCACAGCCACTCTTTTCATTGTGTTTGCCTATGCTGACCTGGCCGGCAAGGTCCCGGGCGATGGTGGCGCATGGAGGTACTGCTACACTGCATGGGGTCGTTTCCCCGGTTTCCAGGTCGGAATCTTCGTTTGGTTCGCCGGACTTGCGACAATCGCGACAGAGATTGCGGCATTGATTCGAATCTTCGCGAACCTAGTTCCCGCGCTAAAGAGCCACTGGCTCTCATTCGGGATTGGCGCAATTGTTATCGTTTTGCTCGCGCTGATTAACCTGTTCGGCTCGAAGCTGGTTCAGCTAATCGACAACATTTCCTCCGGTGTGAAGATTGCGACCGCTGCATTTGTAGTGCTGCTCGGTGCTTTTGCGATGAAGGCCGCGAACCTTAAGCCGCTGATTCCTTCGGATGTCAAAGATGCGGGAGAATCGCTCTCAGCAGTTGGTACGGCTTACGGCGTGGCCTTCTACCTGTTCGCTGGCTTCTCATTCCTGACCATTGCTGCTTCAAAGATGAAAAACTCTCAGAAAAACCTGCCGAAGGCTTTGTTGATTGTGATCATCTCGGTTACCGTCGTCTACCTGCTGATCCAGTTGGTTACGGTTGGCGTTCTCGGGTCAAAAGTTGCCGACAGTACCGTCCCAGTCGCTGAGGCGATGAGGCATGCCGCCGGCGAATGGGCCTACTACATTGTCATAGCGGGAACCGCTGTCGCGGTCTTTGGGGTCGCTTTCGCCTGCTCCTTCGAAGTGCCCATTCTCGCCGCTTCGCTTGCTAATGCGCATAAGCTCCTCCCCGCTCCAATCGGCAAACTCAATAAGCACGGTGCCCCAACCACCGCAATTATTATTACGGCAGCCCTGAGCATCGTCATGCTCTCTACCGGCTCATACGTGTTCCTCGCCAGCTGTGTTGTTGTCGCCAGTGCTGTCCAATACGTTCCGACCATCTTGGCCGTCATAAAGTTGCGCAACCTGCCGTCTGCGCCCGGTGCCTTCCAGCTCAAGGGTGCGATGCGTTGGGTGGTCGTCGCATTGGGCCTTGCGGCAACCAGCTACCTATTCGTTTCCTTCACTCCGAAGGTATTGGCAGTTTCCGGTGTCGTCTTCATCATCGGCATGGTCATCTACGCCCTCGATAAACGACCGATGGTTTCACACGAGGAAATCAAGCCGAAAGCACTCATTGACCCGGTTGCCACCAGGGCTGGGACCGCAGTGATTGACCGTCATTGGTTCCCAGACTTCCAAGTCAAGCGGGCTGAGGAAGCTGCATCGTCGGCTAAGGCACCAAAGCTCGCCAGCGCCTCTGCGGGGACTCCGACCGACTCGAAAGTGAGCGATAAGCCGAGCGGCAACAACCCGCCTCAGTAGGCTCCTCAAACGTAGAGAGTTCTCAAACACATCCGGAAGGGCAGCGTAATGCTGTGTGATCGGCCCCCGATGCGGCGAGAGATTCGCGTGCTAGCACACGGGGCTGGTTAGCCGACGGGTTCGCGCTCGCGGATTGCTGGCATTCCCAAGCTCACCGGGCGAGGTGCATCGACCTCGTCAGTGTTTCCACCGCCAACCAATCCGACCAGAGCACAACCACCACAACTCGGCGCTGGCGGCTTGTCATCCCAGACAATCTGCTCACCGCTAGTGAAGTCGAGCCTGCTCCCTCCGTCATGCTGCTGCAGCGCAGTCGAAAGCATTAGTTTGATGCGGTTGAGCTGGTTCACCTCGGAAGCACCCGGATCAAAGTCGACCGAAACAATGTTCGCCTGAGGGTAGCGGTTTCGTAGTGCTCGGAACATGCCCTTGCCGACGATATGGTTTGGCAGGCAAGCGAACGGCTGTGCACAGATGATGTTCGGACAATCGTGTTCAATCATGTCAACCATCTCGGCCGTCAGATACCAGCCCTCACCAGCTTGATTGCCCATACTCGCGATATCGGTCGAGCGTTCGGCCATCTCCATGATTCCGCGGTGGGGGACAAACTTGCCGCCCGTCTTCGCTAGCGCGGCATGAACCGGTGCCTCGTACTTCTCCATCGCCCACAGCGCTGCTGATCGGGCCCACTTGTTCTTGGCTGACATCCCAAGGTTCTTCTGGTTCCATGCACCCGACGCTGCCGAGTTGTGGAAGAACTGCATCAGACCGGGCAATACGGCTTCGCAGCCCTCAGCCTCAATCACGTCTACTGCGTGGTTGTTAGCGTCCGGATGGAACTTCACCAGGATCTCACCAACTAGCCCGACCTGGGGCTTACGAGGAATATCGAGCATCTCGAACTCGTCAAACTCAGAAACGCACCAGTTCACCAGCTTCTTGAACGAGAGGTGTCCGCGCCACTCGTCTGAGTAGCCACCGTTTACCAGCCAGTCTGTGCACAGCTTGTTCCAACGCTCGTACAGCGCCATCGCCGAGCCGGGGACAGCCTCGTAGGGGCGGATCCTCAACAGCATCGACTGCAGCATGTCGCCGAGCACGATCGACTGAATGCCACGGTGGATGGTCGGCAGTTTGGGATTGAATCCGGGGTTGTCCTCAAGACCCTGAACTGACGCGGTAACAACCGGAACCTGCGGATAGCCAGCGTCGCGCAGTCCTTTACGCAACAGGGCGGCATAGTTGGTTGCCCGGCACATCCCACCCGTCTGGGTGATCACAACTGCGGTCCGGTCAGGGTTGGATCGGCCCGCGATGAACTCGTCGATCAACTGTCCAATGACGACGATCGCTGGGTAACAGGAATCGTTATTGACGAACTTCAGTCCCGTCTCCATGGTCTCGCTGTTGGTGTGTTCCAAGACGCGGACGTTGAATCCGGCGTTCCGTAGAACAGGCTGAAGCAGGCGGAACTGGATCGGGGCCATTTGAGGGGCAAGGATTTCCCATCCCTCCTCGCGCATCTCCTTAGTGAACGAGACGCGAGGTTGGATGTGTCCGGCCTTGGTCTCACGTGTTTCCTCGTCCGCGGCGCGCCCCGAAGGATCAACAACTCCGGCGGTCTCGACGTGCTCCGAAACGACGCTCGCGCGCTCAGCTACCGCCGACTGCAACGAACGGAGTCGAATTCGCGCGGCACCAAGGTTCGAGACCTCGTCGATCTTTAGGACGGTATGAACGTCACCGCGCCCCTCAAGAATCTCCTGTACCTGGTCTGCGGTGATTGCGTCGACGCCACAGCCGAAAGAGTTCAGCTGAACCATTTGAAGGTCCGGTTCGTCGCCGACCCGCGCCGCCGCCTCGTACAGGCGCGAGTGGTATGACCACTGGTCGCGGACCCGCAGCGGGCGCTCCAAGCGGCCATCGGCAACGCAGTCTTCGGTGAGCACGCCCATTCCTAAGCCGTTAACCAGTTCAGGGATGCCGTGGTTGATCTCGGGGTCCAGATGATAGGGGCGCCCGGCGAGGACGACCCCCTTGATCCCCTTGTCCTTCATCCAGCCCATGTACTCATTGCCCTTCTCACGGATCTCCCGCTTGACGGACGCGTCTTCCTCCCAAGCTTTGTCGAGGGCGCGCTGCATCTCCTCGACCGGAATCTCCCACTTAGAGAAAGCATCGGCCAAGTGGGCCGCAAGGTACTCTCGGTTTCCCAGATTGACGAACGGCGCGATCAAGGTTGCCTCATCACCGGCGAATTGCTCCATGTTGTTCCGGATCACCTCCGGATATGTCGCAACGACGGGGCAGTTGAAGTGGTTGTCGGCGCCCTCAAACTCGGTCTGTTCGAAGCTGACACACGGGTAGAAGATCGTGGTCACGCCCTTCTCGATGAGGGATTCGATGTGACCGTGGACTAGCTTCGCCGGGTAGCAGACGTTTTCCGAGGGGATGGATTCCATGCCCTTCTCAAAGAGGTCGTGATCCGAGCGTCCAGAGATCATGACGCGGAAGCCCAGCTCTGTTAGTACCGTGAACCAGAACGGGTAGTTCTC
>JBATQJ010000176.1:0-15692 GCA_049291975.1 Scrofimicrobium sp. | reverse complement strand
CCCGCTGACTCAATAAATGTCTTGATCTGTGCCTCAGTCATTGCACTCGAGTTGTAAAAGACAGCATCGGAAATGACGTTCCCCGGACTGAAAGTACTTGTCGACGGAGTAGTTGTCGTGGCCTGTGTCGAGTTCAGTATTGCGAGATGTGCGTTCACCTCGGCGCGGACGGTGTCCATTTGTGCATAGAAAGCATTCCCGGGGCAATCGGTATCTCCGACGTCACGGTGTGCAGAGACAGTGGGAACGGTCGAAGTTCCCCACTGTGAACGGATAGTGATCTTATCCGTTGCACTCTTGACCCCGTGCATGTTCAGCTTCCAAGCAATGGCCTTAGACAATGCTTGGCGGGCAACTACGGGCGGCGCCGTGTCCATGTAGCCACCCAGAACCGTGATCCCAAAGGTGTCGTAGTTAGCGCCATAAGCATGGGCCCCAAGAACTTGGTTGGTAAGGCTAGCAACACGCCCTTCCCAAACCCCACCATACTTGTCAACGACTAGGTTGTACCCGATATCGCCCCACCCTCGGGTAACAGCGTGGTAGTACTGGATATTCCGAAGTTGTTGCGGAACCTGCGCCTGAGTGTAGTTATTAGTGCTTTCAGTGTGGTGAACTACTGCGCCTTTAATGGTGTTCGCACTCCACCCGGTGACGTCACAACTGTCTGTCGTACACCAAGCTTTACGAGTCCCAATCTTCAACCCGTCATACCCTGTGTCGTAAATGGTCCCAGCCGCGTTCAGTCCAGCAGTGGGGACAATGCCGAATACGCTTGGTAACAACGAACTCATGATTGACACGCCGTCAGTCTCAACGAGGCCCTGCGTGTCTAGAGCGGTATCTGACTGACCTGGCCCACCGGGTTCATCTGACTGTCCCTCTTCACCAGGTTCACCTGACTGAGGTTGTTCTGAGTCGCCTTGTTCCTCCGATGTTCCACCATCTGTTTCGAGCGGCTCTTGCTCGTCACCTTCATCCTCATTGGGATAAATATCGAGAAGCAGGTTTTCGGCCGGTTCGAAGGTCTCAGCATTGATCACGTGCAAGGCGAGTCCGGGAACGTCATTCCCTTCCGGAGTCCTCGCGACGACTTCTACGGCCTTCGCGTTCGACACTGAGACCGGTTCGGTTCCGGCGACTACTTCTTCGTCTTGTTCGCTTGACTCGACATCAAGGACTCCCCACTGGGACCAGACACCATCGGAAAGAAAGCGCCAGTTGACCGTCTCTGGCTGCGGGGCGGTCGCATCCCAGGTAACCCCAATGACCGCAGTGTCCGCATCAAGATCCATTCGAGCTATCCCCTGAAGCTCAGAATCATCGACAGTTGACTCAAGCGCCTGCTCAACAGCGTCAACCTGCTGTTTATCACCCTCTTCTTCAGATACGGGTCCCGACGCTGTGTATCCCTCATCAATCACAGCATCAGCAAACTCGATCTCAGTGGCCTCAGGCTCGGCAACATCAGCGTCCACTGCGATGTCCAACGGATCAGCCTCGGCCATGAACAGTGCCGGAACCTCAGAAGCCGAAGGAAGACCGGTCTCCGACAGGCCCGGAGCAACAGACAAAGGAGCGGCACTAGCCAAAGCCGTCGAAGGAATAATCACAAGTGAACCTAAAGCTAGAGCAGAAACCGCAATGGCGGCTCCTACCGTGCCAAGGACCGATTCTGAGGCACCTCGCTGAAGAGCTTCCACGCGCCCACACTCCTAGTGTTGAACTCGACAGTAGTCACATTGACCTCAACCGTAACACCAGTAACAAGGCTGAAAAACCCACTCTAGGTAACTACAGATGTGTAGTTCTGTAGCAGAAAGCCCGGTTCACCCAGCGTTTGATAGTCGTGAGGCCCAAGCTTGACCGACATAATTCTGGCGGATCTCAGTTCTCAGGGTCAGAGTTTGACTGATTCTCCGGTCTCAGCGGATTTGAGGATGGCTTGGGTGACTTTGAGGTCAGTTTGGGCTTGTTGCATGGACACGTGGTTGTTAGCTTTGCCGAGGACGGCGTCCCGGAAGTTTTCTTGTTCCACGGCTAAGGGTTCACGTTTCTGGATGGCATACCTAATGGCTTGCCCCTCGCTGACTCCGCGGAACGCGGCGATCTGATCCCATTCGACCGGGAATGACCCGTTCTCGAAGAACGTCAGATCACTGAGCGCCGTATCTGCTACCAGCGCCCCGTGTTCTCCCGTGACCACCGTGGTGCGTTCCTTAAACGGAGTCAACCAGTTCACCAGGTTAGACACCAAGATCCCGTTAGCGAGCCTGCCCGAAACGGTCACCATGTCCTCATGCTCACGACCCGACCGGTGAGCAGTCTGAGCAAACACCAACTCATACGGCGAATCGGCGATCCACGCCGCTAAATCAACATCATGAGTCGCCAAATCCTTGACCACCCCAACGTCCGAGATGCGGGCCGGGAACGGAGACTGCCGCCGGGTGACCACCTGGTAAACCTCACCAAGCTGCCCATCCTGGACCCGCTTACGCATCTCGAGGAGAGCCGGATTACAACGCTCCACATACCCCACCGCGCCAACCACACCCGCAGCGTTGAACGCATCCGCAATCCGCCGCCCTGACTCAACGTCAGTAGCCAGGGGTTTTTCAACCAGAGTATGAACCCCGGCCTCAGCTAGCTTCAGTGCCGCGTCCTCATGAAAGGCCGTCGGTACCGCCACAATACAAGCCTCAACACCCGCATCAATCAGAGCCTCAACACCAGAGAGGACTTCCAAGTCGCCAGCAACCCCAAACTTATCCCCACCCGGATCAGCAACCGCGACTAAGTCAAAACCATCCAAAGCACGCGCATTACGCACATGATGACGCCCCATCGAACCAATCCCAAGGACCCCAACCCGAATACTCCGGGAGGTCATCGTCTGATCACTACCCACAACGTTGTTGCTACTCATAGTCTTAGGCTCCCATCCTCATGGCGTTGCTATCCCAAACGATTCTGTCAGGCTCCAGCTTTCGCGGTGGTGTTGACGGCCTCCACCACGCGCTCAAGGTCAGTCTGTGACAAAGACGGGTGCACCGGAAGTGAAATGACCTCTTTCGCGGCCTTCTCCGTTTCGGGTAAATCCAGGCCCGGAGCGAAACCCTCAAGCGAGGGCAACCTGTGGTTCGGGATCGGATAATAAACCCCGGACCCCACCAGGAACTCATCCCTCATCGCGGCAACCATACGATCACGCTCCGCCGGGTCCGCCCGCACCGTGTACTGGTGATACACATGCACCGCACCAGAGGCAACCGGAGGTACCACAACACCCTCAAGGTTCTCATTCAAGAAGTGAGCGTTTGCCTGACGCCTAGCCGTCCACTCCGGCAAATGAGTCAACTGCACCCGACCAATCGCCGCGTGAATATCAGTCATCCGATTATTGAGCCCAACCAACTCGTTTTGGTACTGCTTCTCCATACCCTGATTCCGCAACACCCGAGCCCGACGCGCCACCTCCGCATCAGAAGTAGTGATCATCCCGCCCTCACCCGCAGTCATATTCTTCGTCGGATACAACGAGAAACCAGCCGCCGCACCAAACGTACCCACCCGCCTCCCATTCAACGACGCGCCGTGAGCCTGGGCGGAATCTTCAAAGATGAATAAGCCGTGCCGGTCTGCAACAGCCTGTAGAGCCTGCATATCTGCGGGGTGTCCGTAGAGGTGAACCGGCATAATCGCTTTGGTGCGCTCCGTGATCGCCGCCTCAGCCGCCACCGGATCCATACAAAAGAACTCAGGCTCAATATCCACAAACACCGGAGAAGCACCCGTAATCGCCACCGAGTTCGCAGTCGCCGCAAACGTAAACGACGGAACCAACACCTCATCCCCCGGGCCAACCCCAGCAGCCAGAAGCATCAAATGCAAGGCAGACGTCCCCGAGTTCACCGCAACCGCATGAACCCCATCCACCACCCGCGCAGAAAACTCTTCCTCAAACGCCGCCACCTCGGGTCCCTGAGCCACCATACCCGAGCGCAACACAGCCGAAACCGCAGCAACCTCTTCCTCACCAATAATCGGCCTAGCCGCCGGAATGAAATCCAACACCAAAGACTCACTACCCATCAAGCCACAACCTCTTCCAACTCGTTCTCGCCTACCAAACGGTAAAACACGCCAGACTCCGGGCACCGAAACAACCCAGACTCAACCTCAACAAGACGCACACCCGCACGCCCCACCCAACCAATTCTGCGGGCGGGCACGCCAGCCACAAGTCCATAGTCAGGAACGTCCCGTGTGACCACAGCGCCAGCGGCAACCGTTGCCCACGCCCCGATAGTCACCGGTGCGACGCAGACCGCTCTAGCACCAATCGCCGCTCCCTCACGGATCGTTACCCCGACAGGTTCCCAATCCGACGCATCCTTCAGGCTTCCATCCGGATTGATCGCCCGCGGATTGTGATCATTGGTTAGAACGACCGCTGGGCCGATGAAAACGCCGTTTGCAAGATTCGCTGGTTCATACACCAGCGCGTAGTTCTGCACCTTGCAATTGTCCCCGAGGTGGACTCCCGTGCCGATGTAGGCCCCGCGTCCGACAATGCAATTCTGGCCCATTACCGCGCCTTCACGAACCTGAGCTAAATGCCAGATCGAAGAACCCTCACCAATAGTGGCCTCGGGCGATACATCTGCGGAATCAACGATCCGAACCATAGTAGCTTCTCCGTTTTCTACCTCAACACCTACTGATATGCCATGACCAAAGGACAGGCCCGAACTTCACCGCAATCCTAGCTGTCGCCTTTTTTGCGCGGTATCAGAGGAGATTCTCACCGAGGAATGCTCAAGACCGCGGCGTCCTGAGTGCCTGTAGAGAGCCCGAGGGACTCGTGGAGTGAAGCTCAGGTGCGACAATGTCATCATGTCCGTATCCGGCTCACAGTACGAGAACACATGGCTCGTCATTCCGCTCTACAACGAAGAGCCGGTAATCGGCGACGTCGTTCAACGCGTCAGGGAGGTATTCCCAAATGTCGTCTCTGTAGACGATGGCTCGACGGATGATTCCGCACGGCAAGCAGAACAGGCTGGTGCGGTAGTGATTCGCCATCCGTTCAACTTAGGGCAAGGCGCCGCGATCCAAACAGGGATTGATTTCGTGCTCAGACAACCGGAGACTAAATACCTAGTAACGTTTGACGCTGACGGGCAACATCGCGTGGAAGACGCAGCAAGCATGGTCGATCAAGCTGAATCTCAGAACCTCGGGTTTATATTGGGATCTCGTTTCCTTAAGGGGCCTTCTCCCGTCGGCTGGTCCAAAAAAGCAGTGCTAAAGGCTGCGGCCGCCATTGCCCGATATCAGACAGGACTGCGACTGACGGATGCCCACGATGGCCTCAGGGTCATAAGACGTGATGCAGCAGAACAGATCAACCTTACCCAGAACAGAATGGCTCACGCCTCCGAGATTGTTAGCCAACTCGCGTCGACGGGTCTGCCCTGGTCCGAGTATCCGGTGGATATTCGATACACGGAATACTCAAAAGCAAAGGGACAATCGCTACTCAACTCCGTAAACATCCTTGTCGATCTAGTAATGAGGTGAAGCGCAGATGAATTATTGGCTGATCAAAGCCATCTTGATCGTTTCGTTGCTACTCGTCATGTATTTCCTAGTACGACCCGTCAGGACAGATTCTTCCTTAGCGCTTCGTCGCATAGGCATGTTCCTGGTAATGGTCGCGGCAATGTTCGCGATCATCTTCCCGGGCCTGTTCAACAGATTCGCACACTCCATCGGTGTAATGTCCGGAACCAATTTGCTGGTTTACATACTGGTCATCGTCATTCTTGCTCAGATGGCCTCCTCCTACAGGAAGGACATGGCTTCCCAACAGAAACTGACGACACTCGCCCGAAAGATTGCTCTGATGGAAGAGACTGAGAAAACTGTCCTTCAAGACGAGACAGGTTCTGCGAGTCCTGAGGGGCACGTTGAGGAGGGAAATGAGCCTGACGAAGAGGCAAGCAGTGGCCCATCAAAACCCCTGTAGCGCCACTTGAAACCTGAGTGTTCTCTGGGAACTTGCCAAGAGACGGCGATGTTCGACACTGAATCTGCGACGAACCGAGCCGAAGCCGTAAGATTAGGCACTGATGAGTAACTACCAGAGACCGAACCCCTCGCGAGTTCCGCCGGCGCATTCAGCCACGTACACTAAATCCACTCGATGGATAGCCATGCTCGTGGCCGGAGTTCTCGGCGTGGTGCTTTTCGCTGGTACCGCCGGCGCAATTCTGTACAACGACATAACGGGCGCCGTACAGAACTCCGTCATCGATACCTCCCACCTCGTTGCTTCCACTCCGCAGAGTGCGCAGAGCGAGGAGGAGCCGCTGCCCACTGACAGCTTTGAGGGCCGTGCGGTGAACCTGCTTGTACTCGGTACCGACGCACGCGTCGGGCAAGAGAACATCACAGGCCCCGAAGATACTGACCCAAGTATGCGGGCCGACACCACGCTGATTATGCATATCTCCGCTGATCGTCAGTCTGCCACCGTAGTTTCGATTCCTCGTGACATCTGGATGCTCATTCCTGAGTGCCAGCTTGCGGACGGATCTGTCAGCTACGAACAGTGGGGTCAGTTCAACTGGGCGTTCTTCTTCGGTTCCGGGGGCGGAACAGACGCCAACGCAATGGCCGGAGCCATTGCTTGCACCCAAAGCACCGTCGAGCAAATGACAGGAATAACCTTCGACGGTTACGCAGTCTTTGACTTCAACGGGTTCGCGTCGATGATCGATGCGCTGGGTGGCGTCGAGATCTGTCTTGATGACGAACTATGGGACCCTGAGTACCTTGCAATGGCGTTCCCCGCCGGTTGCCATGTAATGAACGGCGTGACAGCCACCCAGTTCTCTCGCGTTCGCCATGTCGGCGATGGTTCCGATATGGAGCGTATTCAGAGGCAGCAACAGATGGTTGGTGCGATCGTCAAGACCGCCCTGAACACCAACATGCTCACCAACATACCTAGTCTCTATCAGTTCCTGACCGCGACGCTGAATAGCAGCGTCATTTCGCCATCACTCGCAGACATCAATACTGACCTGGGACTGGTTTCGTCCCTGAAAGGCATTGATCCTGCGAACATTCGGTTCGTGACAATGCCAGTTCTAACAGCCGACTTCAACATGTACCGAAATGTACCCAAGGAACCGATTGACTCGGAGCTCTGGGCATCGCTGATTAACGACACACCGCTTCCTGCGGGCATTGTCTATCAGAGCATGGACGGTGAATACTTCACCGTTGGTGATGACGGTACGAGTATTCCCGGCGGCAGTCCTCGTACCGATGACGAAATCGGCGGGATTCCTGGCTGGGACGCCTACACCTACGACCAGTACATTGGCGGGGACGGAACGTCGTTTGCCGTCCCGAACTGGGATAACACGGCGGGCTAATCGGACGGATATTGGACTTGATTGCGCGGAACACCCGGCAATAAGCGGAGGTTTTACGCCGCCAATGAGTACCGTTGAACCCGATGATTAGTACCCCTCCCCCTTCCTTCGAGCCGCGAGAGCAACGACAGCGTCCTTCGCGGCCCGGTAGCGAGAGTTCGGTCGACAAAACAGTACCTCCTGCGGTGCCTCCCGCCCGAAAGTCTGTGACTTCTTCGGGCTCATCGACTGGGTCGCCGCTCCCACCCGCGTACGCTCCAACCGCGAATCGGCGTCTTTCGTCGGCTACCAACCCTTCACAGGCCACGCCTGCGGCAGTTCCTCGGAGTTCGGGGAGACGGGACTCTAACTCGGCACGACCGGTAGCGAACCGTTCAGCGCAGCGCGGTAGCTCAGTACCGAATCGTCGCCCCTTAAAAAGGGGACGCGGCAAACGTATTGCCGCCGTCCTCGTCCCCCTAGTGTTGGTAGCCCTGATCGCATGGCCGGTTTGGCTAGTGAACCACGTCGACAAGTCAATGAATCGCGTTGACGCGCTCTCTGGTGGCCCTGACACCCCTGGAACCACTTACCTATTCGCAGGGTCCGATTCCCGCGACAACTGGACCGATGAGCAGGATGACACCGAGGGTGAGCGCTCCGACTCAATGATCCTGGTCCACAAGGCGGAGAACGGGCAGACGGCAATGGTGTCGCTTCCTCGCGACACCTATGTCGATATACCGTACGTGGGATGGAATAAGCTCAACGCCGCGTTCTCACTCGGTGGCCCTCAGCTGGCCATTGAAACCGTCGAACAGATGACTGGCCTGACCGTCGATCATTACGTACAAATCGGGATGCTGGGAGTCGGCGATATTGTCGACGCTCTGGGTGGAGTAAATCTCTGTTGGGATCAAGACGTCTCCGACGAGTTCTCGGGAATGCAATGGACTGCTGGTTGTCACGACGTGAACGGTACCGAAGCCCTGGCATTCGCCAGGATGCGCTATGAAGATCCCCTCGGCGACGTGGGAAGGACCATGAGGCAACGTCAGATCCTCGGTGCGGTGTCGGACAAGGCGCTGTCGTGGAAGACCCTCATCAACCCGTTCGAGCAATTGAAGCTTGGGAATGCTGCATCGAGCGCGCTGACAGTGGACAATGACACCAAGATATGGAACGTCGGATTCCTTTTGCTCGCTATGCGATCCGCCTCTGCTGACGGGCTAACGGGTGCTCCACCAATGTGGGATTACAACGCAATGATGGATGTCGGTTCCGTGATGTTACTAGACGAGGATCTCGCCCCCGTGTTCTTCCAGAAACTCGCGGACGGGACTCTCACCCCGGAAGACTTCGACCAGCCTCTCTAGCCCCAAGAAGCGATAGGCAGATGGAAGCCCCGATCCGTCACCGCTCTCGCGGCGCTTTTCGGGGCTTTCGATTAGTGAAGACCCTATTCCGTTACCGGCACCTTCACCGGGTTCGAACCCGCCTGCCGCGCATCCCACGCCGACTGAAGAATCTCAGGCAGGCCCAACTCAGCCTTCCAGCCCAGGGACTCCTCGATCGCGGAGCAGTCCGCAGTGAGCGCCGCAGGATCGCCCGCACGACGCGGCCCGACCTTCACCGGGAAGTCCCACCCGGAAACCTCGCGCAGACCATCAATCACCTCGTACACCGACGATCCCTTGCCGGTTCCGACGTTTAACGGCACGTTCTTCACGCTACCTTCACGCAGTGCGTCTAGCGCCACGAGGTGGGCTTTTGCCAGGTCCATGACGTGCACGTAGTCGCGAATGCAGGTTCCGTCCGGCGTCGGGTAGTCGTCCCCGAAGACAATCGGCTCCGCACCCTTCGAAATGGCCTCCAGCACGATGGGCACCAGGTTCATGGTCGCCGTGTCCGCCAGGTCAATCCACCCCGTCCCCGCCGCGTTGAAGTAGCGTAGCGCCAGGTAGTTCAGCCCCCACCCGAGGTTGCCGTCGTTCAGCATCTGCTCGCCGATCCACTTGGTTCGACCGTACGGGTTGATCGGGTTCTTCGGCACGTCCTCGCTGATCACGTCCATGTCCGGCATACCGTAGACCGCTGCAGACGAGGAAAAGACGATGTCCCTCACCCCCGAGTCATACATGGCACGCATCAGGTTCGCCAATCCCCCAATGTTCTGTTTGTAGTAGAACGAGGGCCGTTTCACCGACTCACCAACCTGCTTCTTCGCAGCGAAGTGAATCACCGCGTCAACGTCCTCATCGATCATCGTCTGAGACAGGACGTCCAACGCCGCGTCAGAGGAGATGTCAACCCGCACCAGCCTTGCGTCCCCGATTCGCGATTCGTCACCGCTTGAAAGATCGTCAACGACGACAACTTTCTCGCCGCGCTCCTGCAGAAGCCTTACAACGTGGGAGCCGATGTAACCGGCGCCTCCAGTAACCAGTGTGCTCATGTGCTAATCCTATCTTTCTACAGTCTGTTAGCTCTGCGACCAACCGACATTAGCGGGGCCTGCGGCATCACGATATTAGGGTCAAAGTTTGAGGGAATCGCGGAAAGTGACAGGGTGAAAATCGGTGGAGAGTTCTTCGTGAGCTCCAACCGTGCCCCCATCCCCTGTGCCAGATCCTTGGCGAGTGCCAGTCCGATACCCGAGGAACCGTGCTCTGAATACCCCATCTCGAACACGTCCTCTGCCGCGTCGGATTCGATCCCTTCCCCCTCGTCGGAAACATCGATAAGGACCGCGCGCGAGGAGCCGCTACGACGGGACCGGACCACCGTTTGCCCCGCGCCATACCTGAGCGAGTTCTCAAGCAGGATAGCGAGGATCTGCGTCAGCTTTCCCTCTTCGGCGAGCACCAGTTGGGCGGCCTCATCCTGGAATACCAGAGTGCGCCCGACCGCCTTGAACTGCCCCTCCCACTCCTCAAGCTCGTTGTTGAACACCTCAAGTAGCTGAACCACCTCGGTTTCGCTACCGGCGCGTCGGGCCGAGTCAAGAAGGTCGTTGACCACGGTCGTCAGTCGCTCCACCTGGCCCAGGCAGGCCTCCGCTTCTTCCTGGACCTCCGGTTCTTTAGAGATGTACTGGATTTCTTCCAACCGCATCGATAATGCGGTAAGAGGGGTTCGAAGCTGGTGTGAGGCATCAGCCGACCTCTGCCGCTCAGCTGCCAGTCTGCGCGCCATGCGTTCGCCGGTACGGACCAGTTCCTCTTGCACCAGGTCAATCTCCTCAATGCCAGAGGGTTTGACCTGAGCGCGAACCTGGCCCGAACCGATCTGTTCGGCCTGGGCCGCAAGATAGATCAGAGGGGCGGAGAGGCGCCGCGCCATGTTACTGGCCAGAACCCAGGCGAGGAGGAGGGAGATCATAACCCCCGTCAACAGCAGCACCTCCAAGAAGATGATCTTCTGAATGGTAGGAAGCGCAGAGACCTCCACCTCAACCGTCGCACCCGCCAGCGACCGATACGTGCCCGACAGCGTCGGCCCGACGGGAGGCGTGCTGGCCACAAGGTAATACTGTCCAGGAATCGTGACGACTATGTAGGCCTCAGGCTCATCACCCTGGGCATCAGCCCACTGACTTACGAGTGATTGGGTCACGTAAAGGTTGTCTGAGAGGCGACGGTCCACCGAACGCGCGACGGTGACGGCTCTTGTGTCTACCTTCGCCTGGTCATTCGCCCAGACGAATCTGCCCCCCAGTATTGCTGCCGGGATTCCGAGGATCAGGACAACGACAATGACTGCGGAGAGGATCATGCCCGTAGCTCGACGACGCATTTCTCACCCCCTCAGGAGAGACCGGGCGCTTCTACAGCTCGAAGCGGAACCCCAGCCCGCGAACAGTGCTGATGTAGCGCGGGTCAGAGGCGCTGTCACCCAGCTTTCGACGCAGCCAGGACACGTGCATGTCGAGGGTCTTGGTTGAACCCTGGGGATCCTGTCCCCAGACCTCCCGCATCAGTTCTTCACGAGGAACCATTTGCCCGGCTTGCTTCACCAGCACCTTGAGAAGGTCGAACTCGCGGGCGGTCAGCGACAGCTCACGATCCCCCACAAACGCGCGGTGCGCAGGAACGTCAATGACGACATCCTGGGCGCGAAGCTCCGTGTCCCCCGCTTCCCCGTGGCCGCGGCGAAGCAGAGCGCGAATCCGCGCCAACAACTCCGCCAAACGGAACGGCTTCGTGACGTAATCATCAGCACCCGCATCAAGGCCGATGACCATGTCAGCCTCATCGGTACGAGCAGTCAGAATCAAGATGGGCATCTCAAGTCCGCGCTGGCGAATCTCACGCGCGACATCCAGACCATCCATGTCAGGAAGACCGAGGTCCAAAACAACCAGGTCTGCACCCTCAACCTCATTTAGAGCACTGCGGGCGGTGCCGTGGTTTCTAACCTCGTACCCCTCACGTCCAAACGCGCGAGCCAAAGGCTCTGAAATTGCCGGGTCATCCTCAACTAAGAGTACTTTCGTCATGCCTTCAACTTACCTTTCTTGACGCTCCATTGCACAACGCTTTGCAAAGCTCGATGTAAATTCTCGTTCAGATTAGCGAGTTTCTTGGCGAAAGTGAGGTTTATTTCTTACTCGATTTCTGTGCCTGCGCTGAGATCAGGAACGGTGAAACCTTGCCGAATCCGTGAAGTTGCACCGAGGGGAAGTCATCAACCCGATACTCGAACCGCAGGGATGACGAGGCGATTGCGGCGGCGGTCGGTGCATCCGTCAGGACGCTGCCCGTTGGCGCGACATCGACCAGGCGTGCCGCCAGGTTCACCGGCGGACCAAAAACGTCGCCGGACCTAGAGAACACATCACCGAGGATCAGCGAAGCTCGCACGGGAAGCAGGTCCTCTGCCTCATCGAGCGCCTCGAGCAGGCTTGTCACTACCTTCAGGCCGGTGTCGAGCTCGTCAGCGATAAAGAAGACCGAGTCGCCGATCATTTTCACGACCCGCCCCCCGTTCGCAGTGACTACTGAGCGGCACAGGTACTCGAACCTCTCAACCAGTCCAACCATCTGACCGCCGAGCAGGGACGAGGTAGCGGTGTAGGACTCCATATCCACGAAACCGAGTGCGCGAGACAGCGGGAAACGACGTTTGGAGTGGTTGACGTCCCTGGTCGCTACCTCGTGCGTTACCCGTTCAATCAGGGCATACATCTGTCTGCGCCACGCGTAGGTCATCTGGGACTCTAACGCGTCGGCAACGTCTTTCATTTCGTCGATAGCGACAACCCTGGCCGAGGAATCATCCAGGTCGTATCTGCGCTCTGCATCCTCAACTAAAGCTTCGAGCTCCCAGAGTGAGAGGCGGTCTGCCAGGTGCGACTGGGCTCTGGTGAGGGCCGCTGCTGTTGAAATCGAGATACCCGCGCTGTGGAGTGTTTCCCACCAGTATTGAAGGGCGTGCAAGTCCCATTCGGTGAACTGCTTTTCATCAGGGTCACCTAGGGGAAATCCCATTTCAAGCCAGTAACTCTCTATGACATCAACGGTCGTTCCCATTTCCCGAGCCATGTCGTTTGCGGACATGGTTGGTTCACCGCCAAGGAAGATCTCTCGGTATCGGTCAAGAGTTCGGGATTTCTTGTGGTTTAACTCCGCCTCTGTTTCGGGCGCGCTAGACCGTGGTTGCACTCTTGTCGCACCCTGTGGCGCGGCTTTGCGCGCGGATTTCGAGGAATTTGTGGCGGAGGTCACTGGATTACTTTATATGCTTAGGCTCGTTTAGACCAGGAGGCTTGCGTCTGTTCCAAGTAATATCCTGCTCCTATGACTAACGATCCCATTCCATCACGACTTGATAAAGCTACACCCCAACTCCGGTATAGCCGGGAAAGACGCAGCGACAAGCGCGCTCTAAATACTGTGCGAGGCGGAACCTACCGATGAACGAGATCGTGGCTGAGCCGAAGAAGCGACCCCGGCCCCGGTTAGTTCTTGCCTCGAAGTCGCCCGCGCGTAAGACGACCCTGTTGGCTGCAGGCGTGGATCCGATAGTTCGAGTGTCGGGCGTGGACGAGGAAGCGGTAGTTGCTGACCTTCAAAGCACTCGGGGCGGTGAGGCAAGCCCGGCAGAGATCGTGTGTGCGCAGGCTGCGGCAAAAGCCTTGGAGGTGGCGAGTAGTTTCGCCGCTGAGCTAAACGACGCGAATGACACTGCCGCCGAGACTGAATATGCGCACCTAGCCGATGATGACGCTACTGACGTTTGCAATGACTGCCTGGAGAACAGCGATACCGACAAGGCCAGCGCGGCTCACCTGACGAATCACGCTACCTCCGAAGCTGGGGGCGTCTACCTGGTGATCGGCTGCGACTCGATGCTGGAGATCGGCGGCCGAATGGTTGGAAAACCGCTGACACCCGAGGTGGCCCGCGAGCGCATCCGCGAAATGAGGGGAACGGACGGAACTTTGTGGACGGGGCATTCCCTCGTCCCCATCAGAAGGTCGCTCAGCGGCGAGTGGATCGTCGACTCTCCCCTGACGCAGGCGGCCTCGACCATAGTCCATTTTGGGCAGATTACAGACCGGGAGATAGACGCGTACGTTGCAACGGGAGAGCCGCTGGAGGTGGCGGGCTCGTTCACGATTGATGCGCTCGGCGGCCCCTTTGTGGAGGGGGTGACCGGCGACCCGCACGCGGTAGTCGGCATCTCGCTTCCGCTACTGAAGAAGCTGACGGACCAGGCGGGAGTTTTCTGGCCCGACTTCTGGACGAACGACTGAGCGGACGCCAAACATTGGAAGCGCTTCACACCCTCCGGTCGCAGTTATAAACTGTCGGGAGGGCAACGCAACGACTCGGGATCAGTGATCCATGATCATTCCCTGAGCGCTCCGCCTATTGTGAGAGTGCACGTTCGTCTAGAGGACTGTGCCGCTCGGGAGCAGAATTGATTTCCCAGCTCTTCCAAGTGCTTCAACGTGGCCTGTGATGATGTCCTGAAAGTGCAGCTAGCTGTCCGCTAAGCAAATCTAGAGGGTTGTGCCGCTCGGGAGCAGGATTGACTTGCCAGCCCTGCCAAGAGCTTCAACGTGCCCTGTGATGGAGTTCCGTCGGAACAGTACGTTCGACGCACCGGAAAGCCTTGAGGCGTCGATCATCCACGGGTCAATGAATGATCCGCGGTTGCCGGGAACTACCCCGCCGCCGGGCATCAAGGAGACCTTAGTGTTGGCGGTGACGAATAGTCCCGCTTCAACCACGCAATCGTCGCCCAAGGGGATGCCCAGGCCGGAGTTGGATCCGAGGACGCACCTCTCGCCGATCCGTACCTTCTGGTCGGCGGCCCCGGCGACGCGTCCCATGGTCGAGGCACCGCCACCGACGTGGGAGTTCGCTCCGACTGTGACCCCCTGGGCAAGGCGGCCCTCGATAGTGGCTGCCCCGAGGGCTCCGGCGTTGTAGTTCACGAACCCGGCGTGCATGACGATGGTGCCCGGCGCCAGGTATGCGCCTAGACGGACACGGGCGGCCGAGGCAATACGAACACCGGTCGGGACAACGTAGTTGACCATCGCCGGGAACTTGTCGACCCCAGTCAGGGTAACCGGGTGGCCGTAGGCGGCACGAAGTCGGTATCGGGTATCCTCAAAATCCTCGACTGCGCAAGGACCAGCCGAGGTCCACGCCACTACCGGGAGCCGAGAACGGATGCCATCCAGGTTCACGGTGCCCGGCTGAACCAGGCGGTGTGAAAGCAGGTGCAAGCGTAGGTAGGCGTCGGCCGTAGATGCTGGCTGATCCCTCAGGTCGGAGACGCACTGGACCACTGAAGTGTGGACTGCTCTGGCCTCGTCACTGCGCTCTAAAGCACTCAATCGTTCAAGTGTCGCGGGATCGCCCTCTTTAGGCTTGTCCCCCAGGTGAGGTTCCGGATACCAGACATCGAGTGTCCGTCCACTCTCCGTTACCGTTGCCAGCCCAATGCCCCACGCCATCATGTCGTCCATGGGTTCCACACTACCTAACCCGCCGCCACTAAGGCACGCGGCGCTACTCCACTCGGCGTGAGCGTGCGCGTAGCGGAGTGTAGTCGCGCTCCACCGCGCCCTGGTACACCTGGCGCGGACGCCCGATGCGGGTGTTAGGATCCTCGATCAACTCGCGGTACTGGGCAATCCATCCGGGCAGACGTCCGAGGGCGAACAGTGGGGTGAACATCTTGTTCGGGAAGCCCATCGCCGAATAGATCAGGCCGGTGTAGAAGTCAACGTTGGGGTACAGCTTG
>JBATQJ010000175.1:0-39590 GCA_049291975.1 Scrofimicrobium sp. | reverse complement strand
GAGACACCTGGACGAAGAGAACCGTTGACGGTTATCGCCATGGTCTTGAACGGCTGAAGCGGAAGAGTCTGGGTTGCCAGGACGTGCTCCACCTCAGAAGTTCCGATACCAATCCCCAAAGCCCCAAAAGCTCCGTGGGTCGAAGTATGGGAGTCACCGCAAACGATCGTGGTCCCCGGCTGTGTCAGGCCGAGCTGTGGGCCGACAACGTGGACGATGCCCTGCTCGGGATCACCGAGGGAGTGTAGGCGAACTCCGAACTCTTTCGCGTTCTTCCTTAGCGTGTCGATCTGAAGTCGACTAGTCAGGTCACTGATCGGAAGGAAGATGTCCTTCGTTGGCGTGTTGTGATCCTCGGTCGCAATAGTCAGATCTGGGCGGCGCACTGGGCGCCCCGCAAGTCGAAGACCTTCAAACGCCTGAGGACTCGTTACCTCGTGAAGAAAATGCAAATCAATGTAGAGCAGGTCCGGCGCTCCATCTTCACCAGGTTTGACGATGTGGTCGCGCCACACCTTCTCAGCCATTGTGCTACCCATGTGTCCTAATCTCCCACCGGCACGCGGTCAATCGAATTGGTCCTAATTCCGAGCTTTTCCGCTACAAATCCATCAAGAAACATGCAGATTTGCGTGTCAGAATCTCACGTCAGGTTAGTTCCATGGGGAAGAATATGTGGAGGGTGTCCGTCCCTCGCACCGTGAGATACGCCGCGGGCGAATGTCGGCCACTCTGGAATTCCGTTCGGTAACGATTTGGCATCTCACTACTTGGAATGGCAGTATCCAAATATGGACAGCAACACGGATTCAAGCGGTGTTGGTGTACTCGATAAAGCAGCGCTCGTTTTGAACGCTCTCGAGTCCGGACCCGCTACCCTTGCCCAGCTTGTGGCCGCAACGAAACTCGCGCGCCCAACAGCCCACCGACTTGCAGTCGCGCTTGAGTATCACCGATTCGTTGCCCGGGACATGCAGGGACGGTTCGTCCTCGGTCCTCGGCTTCAGGAACTCGCCTCTTCTGCGGGCGAGGATCGACTCATTTCATCATCCATGCCGATCCTTCTAGCGCTCCGTGACCACACCAAAGAGTCGGCGCAGTTATTCCGCTGGCAGGGGGAACACCGCGTCTGTGTTGCGGCAGCCGAAAGGCAGGTCGGTCTTCGCGATTCGATTCCTGTTGGCGCGACGCTCACGCTGAAGGCAGGCTCGGCCGCCCAAGTGCTGCTTGCTTGGGAAGAACCCGAGCGGCTGCACCGCGGACTGATCGGTGCGACCTTTACCGCCACCACACTCTCGCAGGTGCGGCGGCGCGGATGGGCTCAGTCGGTCGCGGAACGCGAGCCGGGCGTCGCCTCAGTTTCCGCCCCGGTAAGAGGGGTTGATGGTCGCGTCATAGCCGCGCTCTCAGTCTCTGGGCCGATCGAGCGTATGGGCCGCCAACCCGGGCGGCTCTACGGACCCGCCGTTGTTGCTGCCGCTAACCGTCTAACGGAGTTCTTACGTACGGCGGAGGAAATGGGCCTCTAGAGGGCCTTCTTCAGGGCTGCCGCGTCCCGGTAGTGCTTTCTGAACTGCGGGATTGCATTGTCCCAGGTGTACGGCATCGAGGTTTCGCGATTATGGCGCTTGTAGGTCTCGACTATCTTCGGGTTCCGCACCCACTCAACCAGAGCGTCAGTCATCTCTCGGTCAGTGGGGACGCTTCTGCCCTCGACCCCGTCATGGACGGCTGCACCGAAGCCGGACTGTGAGCGGGCCAGGATCGCAAGACCCGTGGCGCGTGCCTCAAGCCCGGAAATTGAGAATGCATCCTTGACGCTCGGCGAGAGATAGATGTCTGAGGCGGCGTAGAGTTCGACGAGTTCATCCCTATTCATGCGCCCCGGGAGCGAAACCCACTCAGTCATCCCGTTCGCCTTGATGAAACGCTCGGCTGGCTCAAGACCGGAGCCCTCCCCCGCAATAACAACACGAAGGGGAAGAATCTCCGAGTCTTCTTCCGGATGAGCCTTTGTCCCAGAACCGTTAATGCCCAGTTCTTCTCCCGTGTCCCGCAGAATCCCTAGTAGTTCAGGGACACGTTTACGGGGAGCAAAGCGGGTAGCGCTCACTGCAACGAGTCCGTCATGCGGAATTGGCTCGACTAGCCAACCGGCAGCATCAACCGAGTTGTTCTGAACTCGGACCCGAGCAGGGTCCACAACTTTACGAACCGCCCTCGCCGTCAACTCAGAGTTAGGGAGCCACAGGACGGGCGCGTCCTCAAGTCCAATGATGCGCGCACCGGCACGGTAGAAAGGCACCGTCGGAAACCCCGACCAGATCGAGTGCACAGAGACCACGACGGGAACGTCAGTATCCTGCAATCTGACCAGCACATCTGTGGCCACCGGGGTTAACTCACCTAGGTGGACGTGCATAACATCGGGCTGCTGCCGCTCGATGAGTTCAACAAAGCGCTTCGCTGCCCGGGGATCGATCGGAAATCCTGTCGGATTCGCCCACTCGGAGCGCACTACCCGATATGGGGTCTCGACCGTAGCTTCCTCGACAAGTAACTCGTCAGAAGCACCAAGTCCAGTTCCCTTTCTTGGCTCACTCATGGTCGTAGTCAGAACCGTCACATCGTCACCACGCTGCGCCTGCTGAAAAGCAAGTGCGGCAACCTGCGTCTCGATACCGCCCATTACCGGCGCGAATGCATCGGTTACGTGAACGACCTTCATCCCACTCCCACATAGAATCAGGGCAGATACAGTAACGGCTCCGCTTTCCGGTGCGACTGCCCAGATTGCGGAGCCAGTTCAGTAGCCTTTGCTACATTCTGTACTGCCTCCCGAGTGATGAATCACCACTCGGATCAAGTACCCCCGACGGGATTTGAACCCGTGTTACCGCCGTGAGAGGGCGACGTCCTAGGCCGCTAGACGACGGGGGCCTATGTATCCCACTTCTGAATGTTACTTCAGAAGCGGAAACTAGTCCGCTGCTTCGACTTACCGGGCATGCCCGGCAGTATCGACCCAATCAGACCAACTGAGTTCGACGAATCTTACTCAGTAAACTCAATCGACTAAGAACTGGAAGCGAGCTTCCTGTTCCCGGTCTCAATCGTAGAGTACCCCCGACGGGATTTGAACCCGTGTTACCGCCGTGAGAGGGCGACGTCCTAGGCCGCTAGACGACGGGGGCCAGGATCGATCAGTTCCGAAGAACCAACCTGCTGGGGTACTAGGACTCGAACCTAGACTAAATGAACCAGAATCACTCGTGCTGCCAATTACACCATACCCCAAGGGTTTTGCCGCTCCCCGTGAGGGAACCAGCAAGGTGAAACGTTACCGGAACCGCGCCGCTCCACTCAAATATTCTGGGCGTGAGTGCCGTCACGGGGCGCCATTCTAGATTTGCTCAGCCAGCCTCTGTAGCCTGCGAACAGAGGAGTCTTTACCCAAGATTTCCATTGATTCGAATAGCGGTGGGGAGACTCGGCGTCCACTGATTGCCACCCGAGCCGGAGTGAAGGCCAGCCGCGGTTTCACTCCCATTTCCTCTACAAGCGCAGAGCGCAGGGTCTCCTGGACGCTCTCTGCGGTGAAGTCCGCCTCGGACACGCCGCCTAGCACCTCTATGGTGCGCGCGAGGATCTCCCCCGATTCGGGACGCAGGGTCTTCATCGCGTCTTCCTCGATCACTACTTTCTCGTCCGAAACAAAGAAGAACCCGAGCATCCCCGGAGCCTCCTTAAGGAGTTGAACCCGCGTCTGGATCAGAGGGGATGCCTGTAAAATCACACGCTGTTCCTCGGGGAGCAGGGAATCAAAGTCGCCAGCGCTGACAAAGTCGGCCTCATGTAAGAAGGGGACGATCCGACGCATGAAGTCATCTGGGGCCAGCATCCGAATGTGATCGGAGTTGATAGCGGTGCACTTCTTCAGGTCGAAGCGCGCCGGATTCGGGTTCACATCGGCGATGTCGAAGGCCTCAACCATCTGGTCCATCGTGAAGATGTCCTCGTCCGGGCTGATCGACCAACCGAGCAGGGCCAGGTAGTTGAGCAGGCCCTCGGGGATCATGCCGTTGGCCTTGTGGAGCAGCAGGTTCGACTCGGGGTCGCGCTTAGACAGCTTCTTGTTCCCCTCGCCCATTACGTAGGGAAGGTGACCGTAGAGCGGAATCTGATCGGCGATGCCTAGGTCCATCAGGGCGCGCATGAGGACGATCTGGCGTGGGGTGGAACTGAGTAGATCCTCGCCCCTAAGGACATGGGTGATCTTCATCAGCGCGTCGTCAACCGGGTTCACCAGGGTGTAGAGCGGGTCTCCGTTGGCGCGAACAATGACATAGTCGGGGACGGCGGACGCCTGGAAAGTGATGTCGCCACGGACCAAGTCATTGAAAGTGATGTCCTCTTCGGGCATCTGAATGCGGATGACAGGCTCGCGACCCTCGGCGCGGAAGGCAGCCTTCTGCTCGTCGGTGAGGTCGCGGTCAAAGCCGTCGTAGCCCAGCTTGGGGTTACGTCCGGCGGCAACGTGGCGGGCCTCGACCTCTTCGGGAGTGGAAAAGGACTCGTAGGCGTATCCGCCGTCAATCAACTTCTGTGCGACATCCTTGTAGATGTCCATGCGTTCGGACTGGCGATACGGGCCGTAGGGGCCACCCACGCCGATGCCCTCGTCCCAATCCAGGCCCAGCCAGCGGAGGGACTCTAGGATCTGCTCATAGCTTTCGGTTGAATCGCGTTGTGCGTCTGTGTCCTCGATCCTGAAAACAAAGGTGCCACCGACGTGGCGGGCGTAGGCCCAGTTGAACAGGCAGGTGCGAACCATACCGACGTGGGGTGAACCGGTCGGCGAAGGGCAAAAGCGGACGCGCACCTCGGAGCCCGCGGCGGCGGAAGAAGATGAGTTAGCCATGATTCGAAATCCTACCTTCCGGGCCCTCTGAGCCCCGAGTCGCCTCAGTCCGTGGTGACCAGAAGTACATCATCAAAGCGGTTCGCTGTTTGCGTGGCAGACTTGTCTTGTCAGCCTTAGTCAGGTCGCACTCAAGATGTTCAGTCGAGGAGAGCCTTCGATGGTTGCTGGAAACCCAACCGCGCACGTTCCATCAAGCGAGCGGATGATCTTCGCCCACAGAGGTCTAAACCATCAGGCACCCGAGAACACGATGCCGGCGTTCGAGCTGGCAAGGGACTCTGGGGCCACTTGGCTTGAAATGGATGTCGACACTCTCGGAGACGGAACGCCGGTAGTTCTGCACGACACCACGCTGGATCGAACCACCAACCGCTCCGGGTTACTCGCCGACTACACTGCGGCGGGTCTTGCCAACATCGATGCTGGCTCCTGGTTCAGTCCAATGTTTGCTGGCACCTCCATCCCTACGTTCTCCCAGTTCATCGACTTTCTCAATGAGAACAAAATGAACTGCAACGTTGAGCTCAAGTCGAACCAGATGGGGAAGGCCGGCACGGATCGCCTCGTGAACGCCGTCATCGCGGAACTTGATCGACTCGACCCGGGGATCGAGATCATCGTTTCCTCATTCTCCGCCCTCACCCTCGAACGGTTTCACGAGCGCGCCCCGCAGTACGCGATCGGGATGCTCTGGGATCAACGAAACATCTCGGAGGACTGGCTGACCATCCTCGAAACCCTGGATGCCAGCTACGCACACCTCGAAGACGGAAAGATGATCAAGCCGCAGATCGACATGTTGTGTGCGACTGGTTACGACGTAAATGTTTGGACTGTGAACTCCCGAGCCCGCGCAAACCAACTGTTCAATTGGGGTTGCACCGGTGTTTTCACCGACGTTGCCGATGAACTTAGTCCTCTGGATCAGCAAACGACAGGAGTAGAACGTTGAGCGTTTGGCACCCAACCGAGTTGGAGCTACGAGATGCCGGTTCCCTCAAGTGGACCGGCCTGACGACCGCAGACGGCCAGAAAACCATGGGCGCCTGGGTCGCGGAGATGGACTTCGCGACGGCGCCACCGGTCGAGGATGCCCTCATCTCCTCAATCAAAAAGGGCCTGCTGGGTTACCCTCCGAGATGGGCGGACGAAGAGTCGGTTGACGCAATGGTCTCTTTCCTCGAACGCCGAACCGGATGGGTAGTGAAGCCGGGATGGGCGCGTTCGCACTCCAGTGTCCTCGGCGCGCTACACACGACGATTGATGAGTTGACCCAGCCGGGTTCTGCGGTTGTTGTGCCAACGCCGAACTACATGCCGTTCCTCACGATTCCGGGAGGGCACGGACGCGAGTTGATCGAGGTTCCTTCGCTCCACACCCCGAACGCGACCGATCCGCGCGAGGCGTGGTCGTTGAACTTGGAAGGCATCGAAGAGGTATTGGCGGGCGGTGCCGGGCTGCTGATTCTCTGCAACCCGTGGAACCCGACGGGGCGCGTGCTGAGTGTGCCCGAGCTTGAGGAGCTGAACCAGGTTGTTAACAAGTACGACGCGTTGATCTTCAGCGATGAGATCCACGCTCCCCTGGTCTACGAGGATCCCTCGTCGATGGTTTCTTATGCCTCACTGGGCGACGCATACTCTCACAACACCGTGACAGCGGTTGCCGCGTCGAAGGCTTGGAACGTTGCGGGTTTGCCAGCTTCACAGGTGATCATTCCGAACAACGAACTCCGCGAGCGCTGGGATAGAGCGCACCCGCGCGAGCACGCCACCACCCTCGGCTCCGTCGCCGCCATCGCCGCGTATACGAATGGTGATGAGTGGCTGGCCGAGGTCGTCGAAACCATCGATGCCAACGTGAGGTTGTTGGAAGAGGCGCTCCGCGACACCGCCGTCGACTACACCCGCCCGCAGGGAACCTACCTGAACTGGCTTGGCTTCGAAGCGTATGACCTGGACAGGACGCCACAGAAGGTTCTACTTGATGACTATGCGGTTGCGACCAACGACGGGATTTCCCTAGGGACAGGTTACGAACATTGGGTACGAGTTAATGCCGCGATGTCTCGGAGGCCATGGGAGGAAACCGTCGGGCGAATCGCAGACTTCGCGAACAAGGCACCCCTGAAGCAGTAACTCACACGAGAACTTCACAAGCACAGGAAACAATGCCGTTGTCACCACCGACAACATAGGGCGAGAGAAAAGACAGCCGCAATCGCCAGTGTTGGGGCCAAAACCCGCATGTTTGCGGTGCATACTCGGCTATCCCGGCTATGTTGCCGAAACGGAGCACGACGACGTGGCGACAACGGCCGCTATTCGGACTCATGGTGAGTTGGCCATGTGCTCTTACGGCGCAATGATCCCCCAGTCTCGAGGCTTCGTTAGGCCAACTAGATGCAGTCTCCGGTAGGCTCGAAGTGAGCGCCCGTTGTTCCCTGACTTCTGCAGTAGCGCTCTTGAGGAGAACTTCCATGACCGAAAAGGCGACGAGACACAACTCCAGCAGTGACGCACATGAGGAGAACTTCCATGACCGAGAAGGCGACGAGACCCAACTCCAGCAGTGACGCACTGCGATGGATAGTCGTGGTGGCAACGACTTTGATACTTCCGCCAACGACGACTCTGATCGCGGGTTCCGGCAGCGTCAGACTCGCTCAAGAGGCCGGCCGCCTGCAATGCACGGGACTTGGCACTCTGACCTTCATCGCGGCCGGATTCTGGTTTGCGCTGCTGACCGCACTTGTCACCCATTCGATTGCTCGATCCTCAAGGCCATGGGCCATGGCGCTGACCGCGGTCGTGCTCTCACTGATTATGTGGGCAGCAGGGGCATGGCTGTTCGCGAACACCTTCTGGCCAGCCCTCACTCTGGTCGTTGTGCTGACATCGGTGTTCGTGACACTAGTACTAATAACAGCAGCCACAGCGACCCGCTCCAGCGCTGCGAAGTAATCCCTCGTACAAGAACTTTGTGCGCACCTGACAAAGCAACGTGCGCAAACACGGATCGCCTCGTAAAACGGGCACGACGAAGACACTGCGACATAGCTATTGCCCATTCAGCTGCGGTGACTCCTACAACGCGCGTGAGGAAGACACGGCGCCTTCGTCCACAACGATGAACCGGGAACGCTCCTACAACGCACACGCGAAAGGCAGGCTCGGTCAGCGGTCCTCGGTGCTGCCACGTACCAGACGACAACGCGCGAGCGCGAGACAGAACTGTCTTTAGGTCTACCCGATCACGTATTCCCACAACGACACCTGCGAATGCGGGACAGAACCCAAATCCTCGGTAGGCACGACGACCATCCCGTGGCGATAGTCGCGCGCATGGGGTCAACGTGTGGTGTTCGGCGAGCAGGTTGCGTTGAGGGCCGTTTCTTGCGTCACAGATGAGATTTCCCAGCATATATTCTGCTTCTCTGGGCAATCTAAGCCGTTGTCGCCATCCGCGACATGGCCTTAGAAGAAAAATAGCCGCGATCACCAGTTTCGACTCTAAGAACCGCATGATCTCGGTGCGGAGTTGGCGACCGCGGCTCTCTTTCCAAATCGAACCACGGGCAAGTGGCGACTTCGGCTATGTTCCTACCTTCACATCCCTAATACGGGGGTCCCAGCCGCGGGGCGTTGAACAAACACCTAGATCACGGCTTAATCCCTCGTGCGGATGCCAGCCCTCCCTTCGTCAAACACTGGCATCGCAAGAGTCCACGCTCCCACTTTTACGGAGACAACGCCACCACAGCACGTCCGATCTGAGCAGGGACCAGACGGGCGCTCCGTCAGTTTCGACGGATCGGTGCACTAAAGTAGCTCGGAAGTTCCTTCCACAGCGGGCCGCCGAGCGGTGACACTCGGAGGCCAAAGGAAGAGAGCACCTGCGTCATCTCATCAGCGACTCCAGTAAGATTGTTCAGATTGCTCGTCGTGAAACGTAGCGGAGTCCATCCCTCTTGTTGGAACCTCTGCTGACGATCAATCCAGTTCTGTGCACCCTCATCATCTTTGATCAGTTTTCCTCGTCCATGAAACTCTATGAATAATTTCAGGTTTGGGAATCCGACGTCCGCCCGCTTGAGTTCGCCTCGAATAACGACTGGATACTGCGATTCGAAGTGGGCCAACTGACTACGGTCATTACGAAGGAGGATATGAAGCAGCCAGAGCAATACTCCTTCTGGGGGTGTATCAATGCCTGCATCAGCCTTCTTGATGAGTTCCAAGGCTCTTCGGTACCCTCGCCTATTCCTGATCGGTTCGAGTTGGCCGATGAGGATCTCCTTAACTCGGTTCTCACGTCTGCGTGACGCCGGTATGTGGCGGGTGTCGAATCTGCAGAGCTCACTTAGCGCCACTGAAACATCGACGTAGGCCATGAGCGGATGGGCCAGCCGGACCAGATCGAGGATCGTCTCTTCCAAACTCGCAACCGGAACTCCTCGTACCACGTTAAAACGAGACGAGAGGCGATCTGCCACAACCTTTCGGACCGCCACTTCTGGAACGAGGGTTTCACCAACACGAACGCAAGGGGCCTCAACACAGCGACCCGGGCTTCCATTTCCCAGGGTGCGGTAGTGGATGTCATGGGTACCCATCCAGCTTGGAAGTCCTCGGACGATTAGCGCGGCCTCCATTGTGATCATTCGCTGCGCTGAACGTTCTCGTGAAACGCCGGTGGCGAGGATGCGTGCCACCTGGACCTGGCGCCGAACGTGCCAACGTGGAGCCGTGACATCGATCAGGGATTCGGGAATGTACACCGACGGAAGCAGCGGAATCAACTCGCCTCGGTCTCTCTTGCGAACGGGGAACGCCGCAGTAGACACAATCAAGCTGTCTGCGCCGAACCTCAAAGAAAACGGCTCAGGAGTCATGCCCTAGTGCAGCATGACGGAATCAGTTCCACGTGTTCCTCGTCGAACCTCTGTGGAAAACTCCCGGGCCGTTGTCCTGTGATGAAACGTAGTCTTCGCGACTAGAGTGTCGGAGTTGTCACCGTCCGGGCGCTGGCCGAGCCTCACAGAGCGCAATACAAAATGGCACCTTCTATGCGCGTTTCATCCGCGAGTTTTTGCGTGAGGGGAAACATACCAGCAGCAACGCGCCATCAACTACAACCGGCCGCAGGTTCCATTCACGAGGGAAAACACTAATGCGCATCGACTCACGTCCGGTGAAGTGAAACACTGCTTGCTAACAAGAAAGGGAGCCATTGTCGCCGTTTGCTAAGTGGCCTTAGAAGAAAGAGAGCCGCGATCACCAGTTTCGACCTCAAAAACCGCATGATCTCGGTGCTGAGCTGGCGACCGCGGCTTTCTTTCCAAATCGAACGACGAGGAAGTGGCGACTTCGGCTAATAAGCACGGATTGCCTCGTAGGACACGGAGCACAACAGCCGTAAAACGCGGAGCATACCGGTCGATCCTCAGCTATTCCTGGACTCTATTCTCACTACTGCCGCCATACCTCCATCACCAAAGGTTGCGGTCTTCTGGCCTTGCGAAGCAAGTTCTTCCCAGTTGCGCAAGTGAAGCTGGCGGCCATCGTCGAGGTCAAGGAGCACCTGACGGTAGTTGGCGTTGTAGTGATTGGAATGCTTGTCGATCAGTCTCGCAAAGAGTTCACGTCGACCATCCATGCTGGCGATGTTCGCTGATACCGGGGAGGTCCGGTACTCAATAAGAGCCTTGCGAACTATTTGGATTGCTCCCCCACCCGCCAAGAGCGAGAGGCAGAGGTCCCAGTCCTCGAATCCGTCCCGCATCGTCTCGTCATATCCGCCGGTCTCAAGCCATGCTGATTTTCGCATCATGATGCTGGAGGGACTCTGGTTCCTACTCAAGAAGTCAACCAACGTGCCGCCGCCGGGTTGTACCAGCGCCGTTGCTACCCCGAACATCTTCATCCAGGAGGAGGCACCCTCTAGGTTGTCGTCAACATCCAGCAACTCGACGGCCCTCTCGGCAAACGTGGGCTTCCACCGGTCATCACCGTCAAGGACCGCAGCATACTCAGTTCCAACGAGGGAGATCCCGAGGTTCCTGGCCGAGGAAACCCCACCGTTTGGCTGACGAACAACTTCAACGCCCGGGAGATTACAAAGTTCCGCAAGTACTTCGAGTGACTCCTCATCCGTACTTCCATCGTCAACAACGAGGACCTTTGCGGGTGCTACCGACTGTTGCAGTGCCGAAAAGACTGCCTCACGAACGAAGTCTCGTTGGTTGTGGGCGGTAATGACGACGCTGTACTCGTTCATGCCAACAACCTAGTTGACTGGGTGGAGTACCTGCCAGAGTAGCCCTTGGAAGGCCCCCGCATGATTTCTTGTGGAAAAGAGACCACCGCAGCGGATACACGCCTCAGACGCGGCCTGCTACCGTCGTATCACCGGGTTTGAGATTTTTCCGATTCCCTCAATCTCGACCTCAACGCGGTCTCCCGGATGGACCGGCACTGAGTCCGTCGGGGTTCCGGTGAGGATCACATCGCCGGGCAGCAAAGTGAAGCAGTGCGAGACGAATGAAACCAACTCGCGCACCGGGAAGATCATGTCGGCAGTATTTCCCTGCTGAATCGGGGTTCCATCAACCCGAGTCGTTATCTGCAGGTTGTTGTTGTCAAGCTCAGGATCGACAGTGATCCATGGACCGAGCGGACACGAGGAATCAAACCCCTTCCCGCGAGTGAACTGGCCGTCCTTGCGCTGCTTGTCACGGGCGCTCACGTCGTTGCTCACGGTGTAGCCAAAGACAATCTCATCAACTCGCTCAAGAGGGACGTCCTTGGCGAGAGTCTTAATGACGACGGCCAACTCACCCTCTGGCTCAATGTGATTCGACCAAGCGGGGTAGATAATCGGGTCTTCTGGGCCAGTGACCGAGGTGTTCGGCTTGATGAATATCACCGGTTCGTCAGGAATGGTTTCTGGAGCGTGAGTCGGCCAGTTACGTGCCGCCGCCACAACCTTTGACCGCGGAATCACGGGGGCCAAGAGTCTGATCTCGTCAAGCTCAAAGACCTCCCCCGACGGCTCGATCGGAGAGAACATTGGGTCGCCCCTCAGGACGAATACTCGGTTCGAATCGTCCTTGAGTAGACCAAACTTCGGGGAATCACCATCTGAGAATCGCACGATACGCATGTCCCCAGCTTAGTCATGGGATGATCAGGTCATGAAGGCTTCCCTCAATGAAATCCTGGACTCTCTCGAAGATCGGGGCGCACTCGATGAAACTGATGAACTCCTAGATGCCTTCACAAGCTGGGCTGAGTCAACTGGACGACCTCTCTATCCTCACCAGGAGAACGCCCTGGTCGAACTACTCTCGGGCAATCACGTGATCGCCCAAACCCCAACGGGATCTGGCAAGTCGATGATTGCCATGGCCGCCCACTTCATCTCCCTGGCTCGCGGTGGTAGGTCGTACTATTCGGCCCCGCTCAAGGCACTGGTGTCCGAAAAGTTCTTCGACCTGGTTGACGTCTTCGGTGCCGCGAACGTCGGTCTGGTGACCGGTGACGTTGCACTTAACGCGGAGGCTCCAATCATTTGCTGCACCGCCGAAATCCTGGCGAACCAGGCACTGCGTGAGGGGGCATCACTCGATGCCGATACAGTGGTTATGGACGAGTTCCACTTCTACGCCGACCCTCAGCGCGGCTGGGCCTGGCAGGTGCCGATCATGGAACTACCAAGACCGCAGTTCGTTCTACTCTCGGCAACGCTCGGCGACACCTCTGCAATCGCGGAAGATTTGGAAGAACGAACCGGGCGCGACGTCGCTGTTATCAGCGATGCCAAACGCCCCATCCCCCTTGAGTTCGACTATCTGGTTGATCCCTTACCGACCGTGGTCGAGAGACTGATTGACGAGGGACGGACTCCCGTCTACATCGTTCACTTCACCCAGGCAGACGCCGTCAAGACTGCCGTTGATCTGGCGCGTACGGTTCCGATCACAGTGCGGGACAAGGAACAACTCAAGGGGGAACTCCATGGCCAGAACCTGGACCGTGGCTTCGGAAAGCAGTTGCGCGAACTCCTGTTGAAGGGCGTCGGGGTCCATCACGCTGGTATGCTCCCCCGCTACCGCCGCCTTGTTGAGCGCTTAACCCAAAAAGGTCTCCTTTCCGTCGTTTGCGGCACTGACACCCTCGGCGTAGGGATCAATGTTCCGATCAGGACCGTCCTCTTCACATCTCTGGTCAAGTACGACGGTCGGCGTACCAGACACCTGAGTGCGCGCGAGTTCCACCAGATCGCCGGACGGGCCGGGCGCCCTGGTTTTGATGACGAGGGATCAGTTCGCGTTCTCTCCACCGAGGACGAAATCGATGCCGCCAAGCGCAAGGCTCGCATGACTGCGGCACAGGAAGAGGGCGACGCCGCGAAGCAGCGCAAGCTCCAGAGACGCGCAGCCAAGTCTGGCGCGAAATCGGCCGGAAAGCCCTCAAAAACTAGCGGCGGCAAGGACAGGTCCGTTTCTTGGAACCGCTCTACCTTTGATCGCCTGGTCGGTGCAGAGCCTGAAACCCTCGTTCCGCGGTTCCAGACCAGTCACTCCATGTTCCTCAACGTCCTTCAGAGTAAAGAAGACCCTGAGAAGCGTCTGATCGGATTGGCCGAAGACGCGGTAAGGGCTGACCGTGAAGCCAATCCCGCAGTCGACACTGAGCGCAACGTTTATCTTCGCCAGTTTGGGGATATCTACCGCTCACTCCTACAGGCCGGACTCATTGAGCGCGTCAAAGACCACGAGGGCACAAAGCTCCGTGTGGTTCGCGATCTGCCGGATGACTTCGCCCTCAACCAGCCTCTGACGCCGTTCGCTTTAGCCGCTCTGGATCTGCTCGATCCCGAATCACCTGACTTCAGTATGGACATCATTTCCGTCATCGAGTCGGTGATGGAGGATCCATCGGCCGTTTTGTACGCGCAGCAACGTAAAGCCCGCGATATCGCATTCGCCGCCATGCGCGAAGAGGGATTGGAGTACGAGGAAAGACGCGACCGCATCGACGCTGTCACCTGGCCAAGACCTCTCGAAGAACTAATCGTCCCCGCATTCGACACCTTTGCGATCACGAATCCGTGGGTCCGGGGCCGCGAACCGTCGCCCAAGCGGATCGTTCGAGAAATGGTCGAGGAGGGACTCACCTTCTCGCAGTTCGTTGCCAAGTATGACCTGACAAGAAGCGAAGGAGTGCTTCTCCGCTATCTCTCAGACACCTACCGAGCGCTACGTCAGGTTCTCCCAGACTCCTATAAGACGGACCAGATCGATCAGGTCACGGACTGGCTCCGCGAACTACTCGGCTCTGTCGACACCTCGCTCTTGGCCGAGTGGGAGGGACTGATGGCCGGGGAAGACCGACCCTCCTCGTCCGAAGGCTCCGAAGATGAGGCGGCGTTTGGCGCCGATGAGAGCGGACAGATCCTCTTTTCCCGCAACCCCCATGCAATGGCACGGGCCATCCGCAACGAGGCGTTTGCCCGGGTGGAACTCCTCGCACGCGACGCTTTCGAGGCTCTCGCTAAACGAGAAGTGGAATTCTTCCCCGGTGAACCACCCGTGACAGATGGATTCACGGATTACGCTGTCTGGGAGGCATTGCTGGGAAGCTACTGGGACGAATACGACCGAATCGGTATCGGACCGGACGCCCGCGCGGCTGACCTCTTTTCCCTCGTGCCACACCCGGACGAGACGGAACTGGTGCTCGCCCTAGGACTGGAAGATCCCTCATCTATCCCGCTCACAGCGGAGGGTGATCTCGACTGGATCCTCGTTCGCCAAGTGATCCTTGATCCGGAGGAAGAGGGCAACTGGCAACTGGTCCTCCTAGTGGGCCGCGACGCAACAACGAACCAAAACCGCCCGATCCTCAGAACGGGAGCATTCCGCTCGCTCTAGGCAGTGGAGTCGCATACCGAAACTGAGGGTCTCGGCAACGATCCGCTCGCCGACACCCCGGATTTTGGCCACAGAACCTTGGGAGACTACGGGACTCTGTGGACCCACTCGGGGGTGCCGAACTTGGTTTCGACGCGCCGACGCGCGATCTCCAGGTCCTCCTCGGTTATAGTTCCCGGCTGGGCGTCGTAGCGGTCGGCGAAGACCTGGATGAACTCGTCAATGATGTCCTCGCGCGGCATTCCGGTTTGTGACCGCATCGGGTCGACACGCTTAACGGCCGAACGCAGACCCTTATCGCGAACCTTCTCACGACCGATCCTCAGGCACTCCATCATCTTCTGAGCGTCGATATCGTAGGACGAGGTCATGTGGTGCATCGTGTAGCCGCTGGCAAACCGCTTCTGCGCTGCTCCACCGATCTTCCCCAAGGGTGAAGCAATGTCGTTCAACGGCACATACTTGGCCTCAATGCCGACCCTGCGAAGTGCCTCCATGGTCCACTGATCCAGGAAGGCGTAGGAGTCCTGGAAACTCATCCCCTCAACCAATGCCGTCGGCACCACCACGGAATAGGTGATGCAGTTGCCCGGCTCCATGAACATGGCACCGCCGCCCGAAACGCGACGAGAAACGGTGATTCCATGCTTGTCAACGCCCGCTCGATCGATTTCGTTCTCGTACGACTGGAACGAACCGATCACGATCTGTGGACTGTCCCATTCCCAGATCCGCATGAACGGCTTGCGCTTGCCTGTGGCAACGTCCTCGACCAGGGTTTCATCCATCGCAACGTTAATGACTGGCGAAACGAATGGGCCGTGAATCACCTCAAGATCAAGGTCATCCCAGTTGACCGCTCCCCCAACTGCGCGGCGGAAGGCGGTCGCGATGCCCGAGGGCGTAAGTCCGAACAAGACGTCCGCCGGTTCAAGGGCTCCCTCCAGGATGCCTGCAACGTGAGCGGCAGACGCATCTAGCGGAAGTCCCTTTAGCGCCCCTTCAAGACGGGTGATAACCCCGTCGGGTTCAGCAAAGAAATCGCCTGCAATCCGCGCACTACCAACATAATCCCCATCAGGTTCAACATCGACAACAACTAGCTTCTGGCCCTGCTCTTTGTACTCACCGTGCATAGGTACGAGGTTACGCTAACCGCCTGGTCATGCTTCTGCCTCGGACGCTGTCCTAAAGTGCAGTGCCCGGACGCACAACTGGCCTCGGGCGGCAGGGAACTAGACTTGCCGAGAAGCAAGAAACACCACCTAGAGGAGGCAGCATGGCTCGCCGACTTCGGTCCGCAACCTCAACCGCCGGCAGGAACATGGCCGGAGCCCGCTCACTTTGGCGCGCCACCGGAATGACCGACAGCGATTTCGGCAAACCGATTATCGCCGTCGTCAACTCGTTCACCGAGTTCGTCCCGGGTCACGTTCACCTCCGCAACATGGGCAAGCTGGTCGCCGACTCGATCAAGGAGGCGGGTGGAGTCGCCAAAGAGTTCAACACCATCGCGGTAGATGACGGAATCGCCATGGGCCACGGCGGCATGCTCTACTCGCTGCCCTCGCGCGAACTCATTGCCGACTCGGTCGAGTACATGGTTGAGGCGCACTGCGCCGATGCCATGGTTTGCATCTCAAACTGCGACAAAATCACCCCGGGAATGCTGATCGCTGCGATGCGACTAAATATTCCTGCCATCTTCGTCTCGGGTGGCCCCATGGAGGCCGGGAAGGACCTCCCCGAGGACGCGATTATTGGCGGGTCAAAGACCGGTCACGGAAACCTCATTACGGTAATGAACGCGACGGCCGATGACTCCGTCAGCGACGACGAGTTGCTTCAACTTGAGAAACTCGCATGTCCCACCTGTGGTTCATGCTCTGGCATGTTCACCGCGAACTCCATGAACTGCCTGACCGAAGCGCTCGGCCTTTCACTCCCCGGCAACGGTTCCACCCTGGCCACCCACGTTGCCCGCAAGGCGTTGTTCGAGGAAGCTGGACGCACGATCGTCGAGATGTGCCACCGCTACTACGACGAGGACGACGATTCAGTACTTCCCCGCAACATTGCTACTGAGGATGCGTTCTGGAACGCGATCTCGCTCGACATGGCGATGGGTGGCTCCTCGAACACGGTACTTCACATCCTCGCGGTCGCGCGCGAGGGAGGCATCAAGTTCACCCTCGACACTATCGGTGAGGCAGGCGACCAGATCCCCTGCCTCTCCAAGGTTGCGCCGAACCACAACGATTACCACATGGAAGATGTCCACCGCGCGGGCGGGATCCCTGCGATTCTGGGCGAACTGGACCGTGCTGGCCTGCTGCGACACAGCGTTCATACGGTTCACTCCCCTGACATCGAGAGTTGGCTCGGCAAGTGGGACATTCGCGGAGAGAACCCCTCGCCCGAAGCCATCGAACTGTTCAGCGCCGCCCCGGGAAACGTGCGAACCACGGAGGCCTTCTCCACCGACAACCGATGGGTGGAACTCGACAAAGACGCTGCTGGTGGGTGCATTCGCGATGTCGAGCACGCATACACTGCCTCCGGCGGTCTTACCGTTCTTTATGGCAACTTGGCCGAGGATGGCGCCATCGTCAAGTCGGCAGGCATCGATCCCTCACTGTTCCACTTCGAGGGACGTGCCCGCGTGATGGAGTCCCAGGAAGAGGCCATCGACCGGATCCTCGACAAGACCGTCGAGGCCGGCGATGTCGTGGTAATTCGGTACGAGGGCCCTTCGGGCGGACCCGGGATGCAAGAAATGCTCTACCCCACCTCGTTCATAAAGGGACGAAGGCTGGGCGCCAAGTGTGCTCTAATCACTGACGGTCGCTTCTCGGGTGGGACATCCGGTATCTCTATTGGGCATATCTCCCCTGAGGCTGCGTCCGGCGGAACCATCGGGCTAATCGAGGATGGCGATCATATCCTCATTGATGTTAACCAACGCAGACTCGACCTTCTGGTTGATGATGAGGAACTTGCAAAGCGCCGCGAAGCTCAAGAAACCCGCGAACACCCGTGGACCCCGAAGAACCGCGAGCGCTGGGTCTCTCCTGCGCTTAAGCTTTACGGAGCGACAGCGCTCTCGGCATCACAGGGGGCGGCTCGCGACATCTATCGCGTAGTTCCCGAGTGAGAGTAGCCAATGCAGGTATTGACCGGTGTTCCTAAGCACCACGACTGGGGTTCCTTTGACGCAATTCCCCGATTCATCGGTGAGGAACCCGGCGACGAACCAGTAGCGGAGCTTTGGTTTGGTGCTCACCCTCTCGGCGCAAGTGGGCTGTCGAACGGTAGCGACCTAAAGACACTGATCGAGTCGGATCCGGAGTCAACTCTAGGGCCCTCGACCCAGTTCACCTTCGGCGATGAACTCCCGTATCTGGTGAAACTGATTGCCCCACTAAATGCGCTCTCGATCCAGGTACATCCGGGGCGCAGGCGTGCCGCAAGGGGGTATGAGGAAGAGGAAGAAGCCGGAGTCCAATTCGATTCCTACGAGCGCATCTTTCACGACCAAACCCACAAACCAGAGATGGTATATGCGATCTCTGAGTTCGACGCACTAATCGGCTTCGCGGTTAGACGACAGGCACGCGAGCGCCTGGAGAATCTGGGCGGGAAGACCGCATCACGTCTCTCACGCAAATTGCTTCTAGCGACAGGACGAGGGATAAAACCCGTAGTCTCCTGGATCCTCGATCCGAAAGATGGCCCTGATGCGGCCGATGTGCTCGACTTTGTCAGTGCCTGCGAACGGAGGGTGAAGTTAGGCGAGTCACCAGATCAGTTCATCGACCAGGCAATGCCAAAGCTCCTTGCCCAGTTCGGTCCGGACCCGGCCATACTCATCGCGTTCCTGATGAATCATGTCCACCTCGACCCCGGTGAGACGGCGTTCTTACAGACTGGAACTGTTCATTCTTATCAGCAGGGTATTGGGCTTGAACTGATGGCCAACTCCGACAACGTCGTCCGCGCGGGCCTTACCAGCAAGCACGTTGACACTGAGTTGTTCCTCGAAATCGCTGACTTCGATGGAGTCCCGCCAACTCGCATTGCACCGGAGCACCCGATCCCCGGTATCAACCACTTTCGTTCCCCGGTTGAGGATTTTGAGCTGGTGACAGCAGAGCCAAAAGCGCCTGGGGCTAAGTCGCCTCTACCTCTTCCTGGATCGGGACCGAGGGTGATGGTGTGTCTTAAGAACTCTGTTCGCGTCACTACGATGAAGGGCTCGGTTGAACTGCACCAGGGAGACGCTGTTTTCCTTCTGGACACGGACGGTCGCGCGGTAGCTGAGGGGACCGGAACGGTAGCAGTCTGCGGAGTCCCATAGGGTCTTTTTGGGGGTTTGTTCAGGGGCTTACCCCAGGTCATCTTGGGTTCAGCGGTGCAACACTTAAGCCATGCATAGAAATCCCCAGGCGCCCCAAGTTGTCTCTGCTCTTGATTCGGTCAGCAAGCTTTATGGTCAGGGCGACACCGCCGTTACTGCTCTCGACAACGTCACCATCGGGTTTCGCTCAGGGGAGTTCACAACGATCATGGGACCGTCGGGGTCGGGCAAGTCAACCCTGCTGAACGCGCTCGCTGGGCTGGATTCAGTTACCTCTGGTGAGGTTGAACTTGAGGGTGTGGTCCTTGGGAGTCTCTCCGACGACAAACTAACTCGTCTACGTCGTGACCGCATCGGTTTCGTGTTCCAGTCTTTCAATCTGATTCCTACCCTGGATGCACGGGACAACATTCTTCTTCCTTCGCGGCTGGCCGGAACCAAAACGGACGAGAGACTCTTTGAGATGGTCGTTGAAACCCTTGGGCTGCGCGATCGACTTCACCACCTCCCCTCTCAGCTTTCAGGGGGACAGCAACAACGCGTTGCCCTGGCTCGTGCCCTTGCAACCGGCCCGGCTGTTGTTGTCGCCGACGAACCGACAGGAAACCTTGACTCTGCCTCTACTCAGGAGGTTCTTGACCTACTTCGCTCGGCAGTCGACGAACTAGGCCAAACAGTCATAATGGTGACCCACGACAGGCACGTTGCGGGCAGATCGGACCGAGTAGTTGTCATGCGCGACGGCAGAGTCTCTGCCGACCTGTGGAAACCCACTTCCGAGCAGATTGAACAGGTCGCCTGATGCGCGAGTTAGTCGCAGGAAACCTCAGACACCACGGTAGGCGATACATAGCAACAATCGTTGCCGTAGCAATAGCGGTAGCCTTCGTCGCCGCCGCGCTGGTATTTGGCGGGTCGCTCAACGTGGGCGTCAAGAGCAGGGTTGCTGGTCGGTACGACCACGCAGCAGTGGTGGTGCACAGCGACGGATCCGATGATAGCCGGAACTTGAGAGATGCCCAGAAAGTCCTCGATCAAGTACCCACGGTTGGCGAGACCTTTGTCGATCAGTCCGGCTACTACGAGGGCAAGATGGTTGGTCAGGAGAACCTCTGGTTACACGCATCACTAGTTCCAAATCCAACACTCGGCACCATTCCACTTTCGGACGGTTCGCTCCCCGCATCGCCGGATCAAGCAGTCGTTTCCCTCGAACTGGCGGAGCGTCTAAACATCGGGGTCGGCGACTCCCTTACCCTGGTTCAAGACAACTTCATCTGTGATGACAACGCGTGTCCGGAGTCCCAGGGCCTGCAGACCGAAGTCAAACTAGACATTGTTGGGATCGGTGAGAAAGAGGGCGGCTCGCTCGCGTACCAGGTAACTGATCTCTGGGTGACTCCAGAGGCAATGGATGAACTGAGCCCCGGGTGGACCGGATGGGAGCTACTTATCGCTGGTGAAAGTTCAAATCCGTCGAAAATCCAGCAGGATGCACTGAAAGCTGACGTGATTGATGCCTTGGACTCCGCCGGCATGAACGGTGGATACATTGAGACGGCGTACTCGGTGGTAGACCAAGAACTTGAGAGCATCAACACCAGCCAGTGGACAATGACTCTGATGTTGCTCCTCTTCCCAGTCATTGCCTCGATCGTTGCCCTAATCGTCGTCGGCACAACCTTCCAGGTGGTCTTCCGCCAACGTGAACGCGAACTCGCTCTACTGAGGACAATCGGCGCGACCGGCAAGCAAGTACGACGACTGATGTTGTTTGAATCGGCGGTCGTTGGGTTGATCGGTTCACTCATCGGAGTCCTCGTCGGATGGTTTGGCGGTGCCATAATCGCGCTTGCGGCTGACGTTGTCCCCTCGTACCTAAGCGCACTCACTTCTGTCGGTTGGCGAGCATTTGCACTACTGCTGCTAGTCGGAACGCTATTTACCCTGTTCGCGGGTTTCCGTCCAGCGGTCAGAGCCTCCCGCATCCCGCCGATCCGCGCTCTGGCGGGCGATACCCAGGGAATCCAGGGAGTGACGAGAAAGAGGAAGATCGTTGCCCTCGTTTCGAGTGTCATCACCGTCGGACTTGGGATTCTAACCTGGGTTCTTACAAACGGTCCCGAGGAAGGAAAAGAAGATGCGTTCCCAATGGTCCTCTTGGCCGCAATCGCTACGGCAGCCGCAGTAATCACGTTCGTTGCGGCGATACTACCGATAATCACAAGGATGTTCGGCTCCCTCGGCAATCGCGAGTCCTTCAAACTCGCTGCGGGCAACACCGCCAGAAACCCGGGACGCACTGCAGCGACGGGCATTGCGATCTTCATTGGGGTAACACTGATTTCGATGTTCACCCTCGGGGCACAGTCGCTTCGTGCTACCTCTCAGGCGGCCATGGATGGGAGCGCCCCGATCGACATGATGGTAAGTGGCGGGTCGCAAGGACTGTCTGCCAAACAGATTAGTGAAGTGAAAGCTCTCGACGGGGTAGACGCTGTAGCTGTTGAGGGCGCTTGGGTCAGCGCGAAACTCCTAGATACGGGTGCAACTTGGACCGGGTACTTGCTGAACTCCGCGGGCACCGAAGAAGTGGTACGAGGCGCAATCCCCAACCTCGAATCCGGACAGATAACAATGCCCTGGTGGGGCGCTGATGCCGCGTCGGCGGTGGAGATCTGCGTTGAAGACAAGTGCGGAACCACTGAGGGAGTGCCCGCTGGAGCTTTGGCCGATGCCGGACTGATGTTGACGACAGACGTGACTATCAGACAACTCGGCCTTGAGACCACACCGGTTCAGGTCTGGTTGAAACTCGACAATCCTGATGACTACAAGGCAATCATCAGTGAGATTGGCCTGATTACCCCCGACGCAGCTGTGGGCGGATTTGTCGCAATGCGCTCGGCGATCGATGACATCGTAAACGTCCTGGTGATGGTGGTGGTCGCCCTGCTAGCGGTCTCCGTACTGGTTGCACTGGTCGGAGTTACTAACACGCTCTCGCTCTCGGTTACCGAACGGGTCCGGGAGAACGGGCTGCTTCGAGCGCTCGGAATGACTAAGAAGGCCATGAGATCGATGCTTGGATGGGAGGCAGTTCTGATTGGCGGAGTTGGGGCAGTTGCCGGAACGATCACCGGCGCATACTTCGGGATCGTCGGGTTTACCTCGCTCCCGATTGGGGTCGAAAACCGAATTATCCAGGTTCCTTGGGCTCAGTGGTTCCTGATCCTTGGGGTCGCAATCGGTGCCGCCCTACTGGCATCGGTGGTACCGGGTAGAAACGCTGCTAAAGTCTCCCCAACGGAGGCCCTAGCTGCAGAATAGGTGCGGATACCTGAAAACATCTCCGGTAGAGCAGAGTGACGGTACCCCTAGGATCTTGGAAGATATCCGCAGTTCTTCCCAACGGGAGATGTCCACAGACAGTAATTCAGACCGCTTTACCACCCCAGTTCCTCCAGCACTTGCTGTGCGTCTCGCTGCTTGGCGCCGCGACACGGCAGAAAAGGAGCTGGCTTCCGCTGTCCGGGAAGCACGTGAGCAGAACATCTCTTGGCGCGGTCGGTTCAAACCCTCACCGGCGCCGACCGCATCCCCCAACCTCTCACCAAAGTACTCACCGCAATCACGACTGGGCATAAAGTGACCTAAGTCGGGACACGCCGCAGATTTACTGCGAGCAGACCTGGAGCGACGAAAGCCCTTTGAGGCTGCCTATCGCTGCACTTTTTTCACGCCTCCCAACACGGACGGGCGACTCTCAGATCGCCTCCTAGCTCGCGCGCGTTTCCTCATCAGATGCGCGCTAAAAGCCCCGCACCCGGGGGGAGCCGTGCTAGCCTCGCCGCAGTGGGCACTGAATGTCATAGCAGAGACGCAACGAATGAGATGACAATGAAAACGAAAGACCACGATGACCGGCCACTCCTCGGAGATCCAACCAAGTGGAACAAGTTTGCCCAAGTCGGCGCATCTGTTTTGGGCTTGGTGATTGGCGTCGTAGTCGCGGGCTTCAGCGGACCGTCATCAATGGTAGCGGCGGCTCTCGGAGTTAGTTGCTTTGCACTTGTTCCAGTCAACCTCCTCCCCGCAGTGTTCAATCCCTCGGGTGCTTCAGTAATGCGACGATTTTGGTCTCTCATGAGCGCGTTGATCTTCCTGTACCTAGGACTCTACTGGCTCACAAATGGAATGTAGGGGAACTCCCTGAGTAAGGAAACGTCATGGTTTTCAACAACCGCCTTCGGCTACTCGCCACGATGATAGTCATGCCCTTGTTCTTCGCAACCGGTGCCACCCACGCGACAATGATCTCTGACGATGGCACGAAGCCAGATCTCACAAGGCCCAGACGGCCCAGGCACCGTATCAACGCATGCCTCAGGTGTCCCTTCCAGGCAACCTCCTGAGAGGGCCAACGACTGACGCAACGTTCATCTGCCTGACATTCTCGGGTTCCTACAAACAATCGCCTGCGGATCCATTCAGTCGGTCACTGAGCAACTCGTCGTGAAACGGGAATCACCCACCAAAGGAATGTCCGGGAAGCGCGTGAGCAGAGCATCTCTTGGCGCGAGCTTGGCGAAATGATCGGTACCAGCGGAGAGGCGGTCCGCCAGCGCTACAGCTCAGCTGTCTAGTCCGCTAGGAGATTCCTTGCGGCTTGTACGGCTTCCTCGGTTGCCTTGTACTGGTGCTCGGCAGCGGGGAATTCGCGACTGCGAACCTCGTCCGCGTACGCCTTGATCGCCAACGTCATTTCTTCACCGACGTTGCCGTAACGCTTCACGAACTTTGCCGTGTGACCCTCGGTGATGCCCGCCAGGTCATGTAGGACGAGGACCTGCCCGTCCGCCGGTCCCGCGCCGATTCCGATGATCGGGATTGAGAGCCGTTCAAGGAGCAACGCTGTCAGTTCTGACGGAACTGCCTCAACAACCAGGCAGAAAGCTCCGGCTTCCTCAATTCCGAGGGCATCGGTTACGAGCCGCTCCGCGCTCGCAGTAGTTCTCCCCTGGGCTCGCAGTCCTCCAAGCGCCGTCGCCGTCTGCGGGGTAAGGCCGATGTGTCCAACAACGGGAATGCCCGCACCGACAATGGCTCTGATGCGACTGAGCCGGTCCGGATTTCCACCCTCCAGCTTTACTGCATCCGCTCTGGCCTCATTCACGAAGCGGATTGCGGTCGCGACCGCCTGCTCATCCGATACCTCAGTCGATCCAAACGGAACATCGCACACGACGAATGCGGATTCGCTGCCGCGCTGAACGGCTCTTGCGAGGACGAGCATTTCATCGGTTGAAACCGCAACGGTGGAGTCGTAACCCAGGACTACCTGCGCGCCTGAGTCCCCCACCAGAATCATGTCGACACCGGCTTTCTCAGCAGCGCGAGCGCCCGGGTAGTCGTATGCAGTGACCATGACAATGGGTTCGCCGTTTGCCCGCATCTCTGCAAGCCTGGGGATCGTCATCTTCGGCATCTAGTTGTCCTAGGAGTTGGTACGAGGTCGTAGTTTGAAAAGTTACCCTTCAAGATACCCCGGTCACGTCTGTGGTGTCGCGGCCCGGCGACACAAGCATCACATTGTCAATCAGCCGCACCTCGCCGACTCGTGCGGCGACTGCACAGAGAACCGGTGCATCCACGCTCACAGCGGGATGCAGTGTCTCAGGGTCAACGAAAGCGAGGTACTCCACGTCGATGTCCGACTCGGCAAGGACACTCAAACCCAATGCTTCGAGTTCGCTGGTGTCAGTTTCACCGTCTGCAACTGCCGCTGCGACGGCCGAAAGGGAGCGCGAAAGCGAAATTGCCCGTAACCTGTCCTCGTCCGTCAATCGTTCATTGCGACTTGAAAGTGCCAGTCCGTCCTCATCTCGGACGATCGGGCATGCAACGATTTCGGTTTGGATCCCGAGGTCGCGAACCATTCGCTTCACAACGACGAGTTGCTGAGCATCCTTTTGTCCGAAGTAGGCACGGTCCGGCAAAGCTGCGATCAAGAGCTTCGCGACGACTGTTGCGACCCCATCGAAGTGACCGCGCCCGCGATGTGCTCCCTCTAGGGCTTCCGCCAGTGTCCCTGTGACACTAACGGTGGTTGCGTACCCTTCGGGGTACATCTCGGTAGCCGAGGGCATAAACAGCAGGTCAACGCCCGCTTGCTCGGCAAGAGTCGCGTCACGCTCCGCGGCCCTGGGGTATGCGTCAAGATCCGCGGCGTCGTTGAACTGTGTGGGGTTCACGAAAACCGACATAACGACGACGTCGCATTCTGAGCGAGCTGCTTCTACCAAGCTCAAGTGTCCCTCATGCAACGCACCCATCGTGGGAATCATGCCGACGAGGGGCGCGTCGTTGCCCTCAAGAACGAGGACCTCGATCATTTGGTCGCGAGCTTCACGCAACTCGGCGACTGTGCGAACAGTCTTCATGGTTGCCCCGAAACTTAGGCCAACCTGTACATCCAGTTGTGTCGGTCCGGGACCGTTCCGTGCTGGATTCCACTCAGTTCGTCGAGGATCTCACGCGTTACCTTGTCGCCACCGATCCTTACATCGAAGTCTTCTCCGGCCAACTGTCCGATCGGGACAACCACGGCGGCGGTACCGCACGCAAACATCTCGACAACTTCTCCGCTCTCAATAGCTTCGATCAGCCATTCAAGCTCGATTGTTGCTTCCTGAACCTCGGTCCCCTTATCAGCCAGAAGCTGGATGATAGCGCCCCGAGTCCCACCCTCAAGGATTGAGCCGGTGAGCTTCGGAGTCAGAACAGTCCCGTCTTTCTTGATGACAAAGACATTCATTCCACCGAGTTCTTCTAGGTTCCGTCCGGTCTTCGGATCCAGGTAGCAGACCTGCTCAAATCCATTCGCGGAGGCCAACCGTTGCGGTAGCAGTGACGCCGCATAGTTTCCGCCAGTCTTTGCGTCACCAGTGCCACCGGGAGCGGCGCGACAGTAGTCAGTTGTCACCCAGATCGATACGGGAGCGAGTCCACCCTTGAAATACGGTCCGACCGGAGTCTCAATGACGACGTACTTGTAGTGCCTCGCTGGACGAACCCCCACGAAGGACTCATCAGCGATCATGAACGGACGCAGGTATAGGGACGAGTTCCGGGCCGACGGAACCCAACGCTCGTCAGCACGAACAACCTGCACCAGTGAGCCAATGAAGTCCTCCAACGGGATCTCCGGCATGGCAATACGCCTGGCCGAGTGGTTCAAGCGCGCCGCATTGAAACCGGGTCGGAACGTCCAGATACTACCGTCGGCCCAACGGTAGGCTTTCATTCCCTCGAAGACTTCCTGCGCGTAGTGAAGCACGGCAGCAGCAGGCGTCAGATCCAGCGGGCCGTATGGGACGACACGCTGGTCAGACCAGCCCTCGTCTTCGGACCAATCAGCCACCGCCATGTAGTCACCGAAGTTGACACCGAAGGCTAGGGCTTCCATCGCGGCGGCATGATCCTCCTCCGAAGCGGGGTTCTCATTGACCGTTATTGGGAAGCGCTCCGCAGCAGCGTCCGGATCGGGAAGCTGCTGTGCAGCCACCTCTTTTGCCAGTTCGGTTTGGCCCTCTGTCGAAGTCGCCATTGTTGGCCCTCTCCACTTAGCTGCGGGCTGTTTGTCCGTAGCACCTCTGGGCCAATCCAACCATGGACTTCGGCCCTACTATTGCGTTGAAAGTCCCAGTGGACACTGAATGTCAGCACCTGTCGGGCTACGTCTACCGGAACTGTACCTATTGGGAATGTAGCTAATGCTATTAGTTACCCAGCGCGCCAAGTACCGCGTCGCCGACTTCCACTGTCGACCTGGTGGTTCCCGGATTCGCCGCGCGCCACTCCATGTCTGATTTGATCGCGCCGGCGACTCGAGCGGCCTCGTCCGCATATCCCTGAGCTTCCAAGAGAAGCTGGACGGAGGCAATCGCAGCGATGGGATCAGCAATCCCCTTGCCCGCGATGTCGGGTGCCGAACCGTGGATCGGCTCGAACATTGACGGGAACGCTCCGGTCGGGTTGATGTTCCCGGAAGCAGCGAGACCGATACCCCCAGTTATCGCCGCGGCCTCGTCGGTCAAGATGTCGCCGAAGAGGTTATCCGTGGCGATGACATCGAAGTCAGCGGGTCTGGTTAGCAAATGAATCGTCGCCGCATCGACGTGCAAGTATTCCACCTCAACTTCGGGGAACTCCTCACCGACTTCAGCGGCGATCCTCGTCCAAACTCCCCCTGCGAAGGTGAGGACGTTGACCTTATGGACCAGTGTCAGTTTCTTAGCTGGTCTGGACTGCGCTAGCGCGAAGGCGTAGCGAAGTAGTCGTTCCACGGCAAATGCAGTGTTGACTGATACCTCGGTCGCTACCTCGTGCGGGGTTCCTGCTCGAAGTACTCCCCCGTTTCCGACATACGGGCCCTCAGTCCCCTCGCGCACCACAACGAAGTCGATCCCCTCCGGGTTCTTCAGAGGAGAGGCAACGCCGGGGTAGTACACGGAAGGCCGCAGGTTGACATATTGGTCAAAAGCGAAGCGGAGTTTGAGGAGTAGCCCCCGTTCGATAATTCCCGGCTTCACCCTGGGATCACCAACGGCACCGAGCAGAATCACGTCGAACTCGGCGAGTTCGTCAAGGTCCTCTTGTTCGAGGATGTGCCCCGTGTCCAGATACCTCTGACACCCAAGGTCGAAGTGCTTTAGTTCGAGGTCTACGCCAGCGTCCACGCTCACCCGTTCGAGAACGCGGACCGCTTGCGCAGTTACCTCCGGACCAATGCCGTCACCTTCGATGACCGCAACACTTAGACCGCTCACGACTAGCGTGCCGCCGAGCCGTCAACGTAGTCCGAGTCGCCCTGGTTCCAGCCAAACTTCTTGCGAAGCTGCTGTCCGGTCGCCTCAATCGGGTGAGCCTCACCCTCGGCGCGCAGTGCCTTGAACTCCTGGCCGCCATTGTCCTGGTCTTCGATGAACCGGGTGGCGAAAGTGCCGTCCTGGATATCCGAAAGAACTTCCTTCATCGATTCTTTGACCTGCGGACCGATAACGCGGGGACCCGAGACGTAGTCGCCGTACTCGGCAGTGTCTGAGATCGACCAGCGCTGCTTGGTGATTCCCCCTTCGTTCATCAGATCAACGATTAGCTTCATCTCGTGAAGCACCTCGAAGTACGCGATTTCCGGCTGGTAGCCTGCCTCAGTCAGGGTCTCGAAACCGTACTGAACCAGCTTCGACATGCCGCCGCAGAGGACTGCCTGCTCGCCGAACAGATCGGTCTCGGTCTCCTCGGTGAAAGTGGTCTTGATAACGCCTGCCCGGGTGGCGCCGATAGCCTTGGCGTAAGACAGAGCCAGGTCCCAGGCCTGACCGCTCGCGTCCTGCTCAACAGCGATGATCGCGGGGATTCCCTGACCGTTTACGTAGGTCTCGCGGACCTTGTGTCCCGGACCCTTGGGGGCGACCATGCAAACGTCGTGAGAAGCGTCTGGGGTGATGTAGCCGAAACGGATGTTGAAGCCGTGTGCGAAGAAGATCGCGGCGTCTTCCTTCAGGTTGGGGGCAATCTGGTCGGCGTAAACCATTCGCTGGTACTGATCCGGGACCAGGATCATCACAACGTCGCCCTGAGCAACAGCGTCTGCAACCTCGGCAACCTCAAGTCCGGCGGCCTCGGCCTTTGCCCAAGAGCTTGAGCCAGCCCGAAGACCGACTACAACATCTACACCAGAATCGCGCAAGTTCTGCGCATGGGCGTGACCCTGAGAGCCATAACCAATGATCGCCACCTTCTTTGATTGGATGAGCGAAAGATCGGCATCGTCATCGTAGTATGCATCTGCCATGGTTATTTCTCCTTGATTTGATCTGTCAGTGACTTGGGGCCACGGCCGATTGCGACCGCGCCCGACTGAGCGACTTCGCGAACCCCGTAGGGTTCGAGTGAGGCGAGAAGCGCCTCAAGCTTGGCGAGTGTGCCCACCGATTCGATGATCACAAAGTCGATACCAACGTGGACCACGTGAGCACGGAACAGTTCCACGATCTGAAGGACAGCAGTACGCGTGTCGTCGTTAGCCGTGACCTTCAGTAGTAGCAGGCGGCGCTCGACGCACTCCTCCTGCGGCATCTCAACGACTTTCAGGACGTTGATCAGCTTGTTGAGCTGCTTGGTTACCTGCTCAAGGGGCGCGTTGTCCTGAGCGTTGACGATGATCGTCATTCTCGAGACATCGGGCCTCTCGGTCTCACCGACCGTCAGCGACTTGATGTTGAAGTCACGTCTGGCGAACAGAGCAGCAACGCGCGTTAGGACGCCTGGCTTGTTCTCGACGAGAACGGAAAGAGTGTGCAGTTGCTCAGACATGATCAGTCCTCCCCGTCCCATGTCGGTGCCAGCCCCCGGGCGTAGCGAATGTCGTCATTTGAGACGCCGGCGGCAACCATTGGCCAGACCATTGCGTCCTTCGAAACTCGGAAGTCAATGAACACCGGGCGGTCGTTGATGGACAGAGCCCACTTGATGGCCTCATCCACTTCCTCTTCCTTGTCAACGACGCGGCCGGGGATGCCGTACGCGTCGGCAAGCTTCACGAAGTTGGGAACTTGCTCAGCATCGTGATCGTTGAGTTTCGTGTTTGAGTAGCGCTCGTTGTAGAACAGGTTCTGCCACTGGCGCACCATTCCAAGAACCGAGTTGTTGATCAGAGCAACCTTTATCGGAATGTTGTTGATGACGCACGTTGCCAGTTCCTGATTCGTCATCTGGAACGATCCGTCACCGTCGATGCACCAAACCACCGCGTCGGGGTTGGCGACCTGCGCTCCCATCGCGGAGGGCACACCAAATCCCATGGTTCCAAGTCCGGAAGAGGAAATGAAATGACGTGGGTAATCAAACCTAATGAACTGTGAAGCCCACATCTGATGCTGTCCGACGCCCGTCGCATAGAAAGCTTCCGGACCGCTCAGATCAGAAAGTCGCTTTAGCACATACTGGGGAGCGAGCCGTCCATCGTCTGTGTTTGTCCATCCAAGTGGATACGAGTCACGCAAGCGATTCAGGTAGCGCCACCAGCCGCCGAGGTCGGCCTTAGTTTCTGACGGGATCTCTTTTTCGAGTGCACTGTTCAGCATCTCCAGAACCTGATTCAGGTCTCCGACGATCGGGATGTCCGCGTAACGGTTCTTGGATATCTCTGCAGCATCGATATCAACGTGAACCACTTTGGCACGAGGAGCGAAGGTGTCCAGACGTCCCGTAACCCGATCATCGAAGCGGGCCCCAAGCGCAACAACCAGGTCGGCGCGCTGGAGCGCACCCACCGCCGCCACAGTTCCGTGCATCCCCGGCATTCCCAGGTTGTGGGGATCTGAATCGGGGAAGGCTCCACGCGCGGTAAGCGTCGTGACCACCGGAGCGTCGGAGATCTCCACCAGCTTTGCTAGCTCAGCCGAGGCATTGCCTCGAACGGCTCCGCCACCAACATAGAGAACGGGTGCCTGGGCTTCGGCAATTGCCTTTGCCGCTGCTGTTACCTGTTTCTTCGAGGGCTTCTGCGGAACCTTATACCCCGGAATATCCAGTGGCGGGGGCCACGCGAAGTCGAGTTCCTCTGTCTGTGCAGACTTGGTTATGTCGACAAGGACCGATCCTGGACGCCCAGTACCAGCAATCTCGAATGCCTCTGCGATACGCGAAGGAATCTCTGATGCCTGAGTCACCAGGAATGAGTGCTTCGTCACGGGCATGGATGCCCCGACGATGTCAGCCTCTTGGAACGCATCGGTACCAATGAGTGAGGCTGCCACCTGACCCGTGATAATCACGATTGGAACCGAGTCCAAGTTCGCGTCCGCCAGCGCGGTCATCGTGTTTAGCGCCGCTGGCCCAGAGGTTACGATCGCGCATCCAACTTTGCCGCTGGAAATCGCGTATCCCTCTGCCCCGTGTCCGGCGCCCTGTTCATGTCTAATAAGAATGTGTCGAATGCTGGAGTCCATCAAAGGGTCGAAGGTTGGCAGAATAGCTCCGCCCGGCATACCGAAAACCTCGGTAACACCAATCTTTTCCAACGACCTGACGATGGCTTCAGCGCCTGTCATACGTTCAGGTTTTGTCACGCTCTGCGTCTCCGTCCTTGCACTGCCCTGACTTACTTGCACTGATCCTGGTTGCAAAAAACCCCTCGCGTTTCGCGTGGGGTATTAGGCGTGCGGCCCATCTGTCAGACAGCAGGAACCGCACGCCCCGGTACAACGACCAGGAGCGCGCCTACGGTAATTCCCTGCGTATTTAGCACGGTCTCAATAGTACGGCTCGTGGCCGGGCCCTGCTTCGTGTCTCATACTCTGGCACCTAAAAGGGCACCCAGCGTTTCTATGCAGCGTCATCACAATCGTTCACCCGAGAAATAGCGTGCTCAGTGACACGCCACAGGTCCTATATGAAGTGGAACCAACATGTCTACGATTGGACCGGACCTAAACGGGTCCTTGATATCCCACACGAAAGTGACATGCGGTGACGGCTGTTTTCGAACTCTTAGCATCCTCCCCCATCCTCTACCTGTTCTTGCTGATCGCGATCGGCATGATGTTCGGTCATATCAAGGTGAAGGGCGTGAGCCTTGGGGCCGCGGCGGTCCTGTTTACCGCTATCGCGATCACCGCCTGGGCGGGCGAACTTGGCGTAGACATACAGATCCCGCCGTTTATCGGAACCTTGGGCCTGGTTCTGTTCGCCTTTGCGATCGGCGTCAACTCCGGTAACTCGTTCTTTCACAACCTGAAGACGGCCATTGGGCCGATGCTGACGATGATCGCTCTTATGTGTGCTGCAGGTGCGGGGGCCTTCCTGATTGGAACCAAGGTCTTTGGCTTGAGCGTTCCGGTCGCTGCGGGTACCTTCGCTGGCGCGCTGACAAACACTCCCGCACTGCACGCGGTGGGTGAGGCCACGGGCGATCCCGGCCAGGCAACGATTGGGTACTCAATCGCCTACCTGTTCGGCGTTGTCGGAATGCTGGCCGCTTCAATGGCTGCTCTGTCATACGGCAAGAACGACACTGACACCCCTAGCCCTATCGCAAACCGCACTATTCGTATCGAGCGCGAGGATCACCCGTTCATTGGTGATCTCTATGAGAAGTTTGGTGGCAAGGTAACCTTCTCTCGCCTTCGCCGCGGCGAGCAGGGTCCAATCTCCCGACCTTCAATGTCTGACACTCTGGACCCCGGCGATTTGATCACCGTTGTCGGCCCAAACGAAATAGTTGCGAAGGTTTCGAAGGAACTGGGGCACGGATCATCGCACTCGCTAATGCGCGATCGTTCCTACCTCGATTTCCGTCGGATCACTGTCTCTGACCCGCATATCGCCGGTCACACCGTCGGCTCGTTGAACCTCTCGCAGAAGTACTCTGCGACGGTCTCGAGGGTTCGTCGCGGCGACGTGGATATGGTCGGCGATCCAGATCTGGTACTGCAGCTTGGCGACCGGGTCCGCGTGGTGGGACCGACCTCCAAGATGAAGGAGATCACTAAGTTCTTCGGCGACTCTGCCAGAGGCCTCTCTGATATCAACCCAATCGGCCTCGGCCTCGGAATGACCGTCGGCATGCTGATTGGCATGATCCCGATTCCTCTTCCTGGAGGGGGCGACTTTGAGATTGGCGCTGCGGCAGGCGTTCTGATTATTGGCCTGATTTTCGGCAAGGTCGGACGCATCGGCCCGATTGTCACGACGCTGCCTTACACGGCGTGTCAGGTAATGATCGAACTCGGCCTAATCATCTTCTTGGCTCAGGCTGGATCGGTCGCTGGTGGACAGATCATGGAGGCCTTCCGCGGCGGCATGTGGCTATCGATTCTTGCTCTGGGTTTGATTGTCACCCTGATCATGGCCATCGGCATGTATGCGACGTTCCGCTGGATTTGGCGCATGGGTGGTACCCAGCTGGCGGGTGCGCTGGGTGGGGCCCAGACCCAGCCGGCCGTCCTCGCATTCGCGAACGGCCGCACCAAGGACGATCCCCGAGTCGCACTTGGTTATGCGCTGGTTTATCCGGTGGCAATGGTCACGAAGATCCTAGTCGCCACGGTCATCGCGGGCTTCTAGTTCTGGCGTGGTCGCGCGGTGAACCCGAGACCACCGAACTGGGGGTTCTGCCCCTCACCTGGGGTGCGGAACACGTCTCAACTGCCTCGTGCACCCCATTTAGGGGGCGCTAGCGGACCTAACCACCAAATTCAAGGCCCCGACTGAGCAATCCAGCGCTCAGTCGGGGCCTTGAATTTCGGATAGTCGCGCCTATTGGACCTGACCCAGGTCCTCCTGCTCAGCGATCTTCACGGTCTCGGCTCCAGCCAGGGCCTTGCGCGTCGCATACGCTACCGCGGGGGCAATTCGATCATCAAACACGCCGGGGATGATGTAGTTCTCGCTCAGTTCATCCTCACTAATCACTCCGGCAATCGCTTCGGCGCTGGCCCGTAGCACGTCCCTGGTTATCTCAGAAGCTCGTGCGTCAAGAACCCCGCGGAACAGGCCTGGGAACGCCAACACGTTGTTTATCTGGTTCGGGTAGTCAGATCTGCCCGTCGCCACGATTCGTGCGTACTTGTCTGCCTCGCGCGGATCAACCTCGGGAGTCGGGTTTGCCAAGGCAAAGACAATCGCGTCCTTATTCATTTTCGCGATGTCATCGCCATCAAGGATGTTTGCCGAGGAAACACCGATGAAGACATCGGCACCCTCCATGCCGTCCTTCAGGCTTCCGGTCACTTTACGAGGGTTGGTCTTTGCGGCAAGCGCCTTGCGTGACTCGTGCGCACCCTCCATCTCGTCGATGCAAAGCGCGCCGGTTCGGCCGTAAGCAACGATGTCTGTAGCACCAGCAGCCAGCAGCAGTTCAATGATCGCGTTTCCTGCCGCCCCCACACCTGAGACGACGATTCGCACGTCTTCGATTTTCTTGCCGACGACCTTCAGAGCGTTGATCAGGGCCGCCAGCACCACGATTGCCGTGCCGTGTTGGTCATCGTGGAAGACCGGGATGTCCAGTTCTTCCTTCAGCCTTGCCTCAATCTCGAAGCAACGCGGGGCAGAGATGTCTTCAAGATTGATGCCGCCGTATGCCGGAGCAATTGCCTTGACGATCGATATGATCTCTTCCGTGTCCTTGGTATTTAGCACCACCGGCCACGCGTCCACGCCACCGAAGTGCTTGAACAGAACCGCTTTGCCCTCCATCACCGGAAGGGCGGCCTCAGGCCCGATGTCTCCCAGACCTAGTACCGCTGTTCCATCGGTCACGACAGCAACAGTGTTCGCCTTCATCGTCAACAAACGGGCCTTCGAGGGGTTGTCCGCAATCGCATGACAAACACGAGCCACACCCGGGGTGTAGATGCGGGACAGGTCATCGCGGTTACGCAGAGGTGCCCTCGACTTGATTTCGATCTTTCCGCCCACGTGATCCAGGAACGTCTGGTCCGCGACCGGACCGACGCTCACGCCATCAAGGTTCTCAAGAGTATGCCGAACCTCTCGGCGATGATCAGAGTTGCGCAGGTCCAGGGTCATATCTATGACCAGCTTGCCCGACTCAGACTCCGCGACATCCAGTCCTTTGACGCCGGCCTCAGAATCGGAGACAGTTTGGACGATGTCCGCCACGCGGATCTTGGATTCGTCGACTGTCAGTCGGTAGGACGCGGTATAAGACGGTGAATTGAGCACTCTGCTCCCTAACTTGTCGTATTCGTTGTTTGGGCGAGGAATACGGACTCGGAGAGCCCGATCACTCTCACTTCTATTGGTCTAGTATCTCCATGATCAATTCACGGACACGAGCGGCGTCAGCCTTACCTCTGGTCAGCTTCATTACGCCGCCAACCAGCGCACCAACGGCCTGAACCTTGCCTCCCCTGATCTTTTCGACCACGTCGGGGTTTTCATCCAAAACTGTTTGGATCGCCTCGGTTAGAGCTCCGTCGTCCGAGACAACGACCAGCCCTCTGGCCTCCGCAACTGCGGCAGGGTCGCCCTCGCCCGCAAGCACGCCATCGAGGGCTTGCCGTGCCAGAGAGTCCGTTAGCGAACCGGAATCAATGAGCCCCTGGAGCTCCGCGACCTGCTCCGGTGTTACAGCAAGGTCCGCAAGCGCCACGCCACCATTGTTAGCGAGACGCGACAGTTCTCCCATCCACCATTTCCTAGCGGTTGCAGGAGTAGCTCCAGCTGCGACAGTCGCGTCAATCAGGTCAAGAGCACCCGCGTTGACAACATCGCGCATTTCTAGATCTGTGAACTTCCACTGCTCATGCAGCCGCTTCCTCTTTGCGGCAGGCATCTCAGGCAGCGTCGCCCTCAGTTCTTCAATCCACTCGGTCGAGGGACGCACCGGAGGCAGGTCCGGGTCGGGGAAATAACGGTAATCGTCCGCATCCGACTTCGGGCGGCCAGATGAGGTCGTCCCGTCCTCCTCGTGGAAATGTCGCGTTTCCTGGAAGACCGGCTCTCCCGAGTCGAGGACGTCAGCCTGTCGCGCAACCTCGTACTCCACCGCCCGTTCAATGGCGCGGAAAGAGTTAACGTTCTTCGTTTCAGTCCGAGTTCCAAGGGGGGCGTCGGGGCTGGGCCGCAGGGAGACGTTAACGTCGGCTCGCAGATTGCCGCGCTCCATGCGCGCCTCTGAGATATCTAGGGCAATCGCAATGTCACGGAGGGTCTGCACGTACGCGGCAGCGACCTCGGCCACGCGGTCTCCGGCCCCAGTCAGAGGCTTCGAGACGATCTCGATCAGAGGAACTGAAGAACGGTTGTAGTCGACCAGCGAGTAAGTCGCGCCGTGGATTCGCCCGTCAGCGCCGCCAACATGAGTGTTCTTACCCGCGTCCTCTTCCAGATGGGCTCGCTCGATCTCAACACGGAAGACCTCACCATCAGCCAGTTCAACGTCTAGATATCCGTCGTAAGCAATCGGCTTGTTCGACTGGGAGATCTGGTATGCCTTGGGTAGGTCCGGGTAGAAGTAGTTCTTGCGGGCAAAGAACGAGTCCTGTTCGATCTTGCAGTTCAGTGCCAGACCGAGGCGGATGCCCGACTCGACCAGCTTCTTGTTTAGCGTGGGAAGCGATCCGGGTAGCCCTGCGGATGTCGGGGTGACGGCACTGTTCGGCTGTCCTCCGAACTGGACCGGAGCGTTGTCGAAGGCCTTTGAGTTCGTGTTCAACTCGACGTGACACTCAATCCCGAGCACTGGGTCGTACTTCGAGGTCGCTTCGCTATATGTCTGCTTGTTAGGAGTCACTTGGCGTCTCCTTCCGAGACGACTACCTCGTGGGGTGGGGCGATAACCCTTTCAGAAACCAGTGATCCGATTAGGGCTCCGACGCCGTACATCTGGTCGTCTGCTCCAACCGGGGCGATGACCTGCATTGCTGTCGGCAGTCCAGAGTCATCAACCCCGTTCGGGATCGACATAGCTGGTACCCCGGTCAAGTTTGCCGGGATAGTCGCGACATCGTTGAGGTACATCGCGATCGGGTCATCAATTCGAGCACCAATCGGGAAAGCGGTCGTCGGGGTGGACGGTGCCAGCAGCACGTCAGCCTGCTCAAACGCCCTGTCCAGGTCCTGGCGGATCAGGGTTCGTACCTTCTGCGCCGAACCGTAGTACTGGTCCTGGTATCCGGCCGAGAGGACGTGGGTTCCAAGGATTATGCGACGCTTCACCTCATCACCAAACCCTGCCTCCCTCGTTGCTTTCATGACGTCGGAAGCCGTCGGGTTCGGAACGTCCGGCACCACCCGCAGACCGAAGCGCATTCCGTCGAAACGCGCCAGGTTGGATGATGCCTCAGCCGGCATGATCAGGTAGTAGGCAGGAAGGGCATAGTCGAATGAGGGACACGAAACGTGGACTATTTCTGCACCCGCCTCGCGTAGGTCCTCAACAGCGCGGTTGAAGTTCTCTTGAACCTCACGCTGGAATCCCTCACCCAAGAATTGATCAACGATTCCGACCCGGAGTCCCTTGCCTCCCTCCGCCAGCCGCTTCGCAATCGCGTCCGTGAGGTTTGCTGGATCGGTCGGTAACGAGGTCGAGTCGAGTTCATCGTGTCCCGCGATGAGTTCCTGCAGCGCCGCCGCGTCATCGATAGTCCTTGCAACGGGACCGATCTGGTCCAGTGAGGACGCTAACGCCACCAGGCCGTAACGTGAGACAACGCCGTAGGTCGGCTTGACACCTATCGTGCCGGTAAAGGCACCCGGCTGACGGATTGATCCGCCCGTGTCAGACCCAAGCGCAAGAGGAACCATGTACGAGGCGACAGCCGTCGCAGAACCGCCCCCCGAACCGCCCGGGATCAGGGCCGTGTTCCAGGGATTGCGTGTGGGACCGAAAGCGGAGTGCTCAGTCGAGGAACCCATCGCAAACTCATCAAGGTTCGTCTTCCCAACGATCGGGAGCTTTGCCTCCTTGATCTTCGCGACCACCGTAGCGTCGTACGGCGGCTTCCATCCCTCAAGGATCTTCGACGCACAGGTCGTTTCAAGTCCTTCGGTGACAATGTTGTCCTTGATGGCAATCGGGACCCCGGCGAGAGGATGCAATCTCTCTCCCGCAGCCCGCAGAGCATCGACTTCTTCAGCTGTCTTCCGGGCACCCTCTTCATCGACGACTAGAAACGCATTCAGCACGTCGTTGTACTCAGCAATGCGGGCTAGAGAGGCGTTCACCAGTTCCATAGAGGTCACTTCGCCGCTTTCCAGCGCCTCCGCCATCTCTAGAGCACTCTTATAAATCAAGTCGCTCACTGTTCCTCCTCCAGAATCTGAGGGACTTTGAACATGGAGTCCTCTTGCTCCGGGGCAGCCGCAAGTAGCTCTTCGGGGTCGATGGGCGTACCTGCCACATCCTCACGAAGCACGTTTACCAACTGAATCGACTGAGCGCTCAGCGCCACGTCCACATCGGCTATTTCTGAGACCTGACCGGCATACTCTGCGATAACAACCAAGTCCTCAGTAAGGCGCTCGGCTTCCTCATCAGTTATTCCGATTTCGGCGAGGTCTGCGAGACGCTTGACCTCTTCGACTGAAATTGTTGACATAGGGCAAAGTGTAAACGCCCGAGACCTTAGGGTTATGACATGACTACGAACCGGAAGGCTGACCTGGAACTCGCGATGGAGCGATCGGGCAAAGCTTGGAAGTGGGTGCGCAGGGGCATTGTCGGTTCTCTCGGGGCGCAAGTCACGGGGGTAATCGCCGTCTATGCCATCGATGCCGCTCGGAAGAGACGTTCGCCAGGCGGATTTAAGGGCTTCTCATCCGCCCACACCGACACCACGGTCGTTGATGGCAATGAGATAAAGATCTACACGCAGGGAACAGAGCTTTACGCGGACCAGATCGCTGCGATAAGGAACGCCAAGCAAGTTGTTTATTTCGAGACGTACGTCTGGCGAAGCGACCGGATCGGCTGGATGTTCAAGGACGCTCTCTACGCGGCGGCCGAGCGGGGCGTCAAGGTGTTCGTCATTTACGACGGCTTTGGTTCACTGAAGTCATCGCCGAACTTCAAACACTTCAAGTCCCATCCGAATATGCATGTTCACCGAATCGCAGAGATTCGAAAGGGTGCCGCGACCGCAAACCCCCGGGCAACGGGGCGCAACCACCGGAAGCTGCTTCTAGTTGACGACCGGGTCGGTTTCGTTGGAGGTTTCAACGTTGGCGTCGACTTCGGAACGGAGTGGCGGGACACTCATATCCGCATTGTCGGTCCGGCAGTTCGTCCACTGAGTCTTGCCTTCCGCCAGTTCTGGAACCAGTTCCGAACCAAAGCCCAGCCCGAGCTCTCCGACTGGGAAGAACTTCCCTGGTCTGGCAGCATCACCCCCGCGTTTAATCTGCCGTCAAGCCTCCTGTTTCCAGTTAGAGGTCAGTATCTGGAGGCGTTCGAAAAGGCGGCCCTGAGCATCGACTTGACGACCGCGTACTTCATTCCCGACCGAGACATCCTGCACGCCCTGATTCGCGCAGCCGGACGAGGGGTACGAGTACGGATCCTGGTGCCCGAGTACTCCAATCACATTCTGGCGGACTGGGTGGCGCGCCCCTTCTTCGGCCAGCTTATGGAAGCCAACGTTGAAATCTGGTTGTACAAGCACGCCATGATACACGCAAAGACACTGGTGGTAGATAACTACAGAAGCATTGTCGGCACCGCCAACATCGACCGGCTGTCGATGGCAGGAAACTTTGAGGTCACGGTTCAGATTGACTCCGAGGACTTCGGAGAGCAGATGGAACACGTCTTCGAGCGCGACCTAGAGACCTCACG
>JBATQJ010000174.1:0-1527 GCA_049291975.1 Scrofimicrobium sp. | reverse complement strand
TCCGATCGGTTGGCGATTTTGACCTGATTCTTTGCGGCAAGCAAACGACTGACGGGGATACGGCTCAGGTTGGGCCGGCGATCGCCGAGCATATGAACATACCCCACGCCGCGTGGGTATCACACATCGAGGCGGCGGACGGAGGCGTGCAGGTGCGCCAGCAGCTGCAGGACGTGATCGCGACTGTGTGGATGGGATTCCCCTGCCTGGCGACGGTGGAGCAGGATACCTGCACGCCGCGTCTGCCTTCGCTCAAGCGCTTAAAGACGGTCAAGGATTGGCCTATCCCTGTGATAGGTCTGGATGGCTTCATTGACACGGTGCCCGAGCACTACGGTCTGTCAGGCAGTCCTACTCAGGTGGAGCGGATCTTCCCGCCCAAACGCGAGCAGGAGCATGAGCTGTGGGAAGGGCCGGACAGTGCCCTGCGACTCTATGATTATTTAAAGCGCCACAAGTTTGTTGGCTGAGAAAGGATAGTAAAGTGGCGCAAATAGCTGTAATCGAAAGAAAATGCACCGGCTGTGAGCAGTGCGTATCAGCCTGCCCCTTCTCGGCGATCGATATGATTGGGGGAAAGGCGCAGATGAACGCGGCCTGCAAGGTCTGCGGCTTGTGCCTGAAGCAGTGCCCTCAAGGGGCTATCATCCGCCTGGAAACCAAGGTGGACAGCGTAGATAAGACCAAATGGTCCGATATCCTGGTGTTTGCGGAGCAATCGGAAGGATCGCTGCATCCCGTCTGCCTGGAGCTGATCGGCGAGGCGCAGCGCCTGGCCGCCGGGAAGGATCAGAAGGTGAAGGCGGTGATCCTGGGCGGGCATGTCGAAGACTGCGCGCAGGAGCTGCGCCATTACGGCGTGGACGAGGTGCATGTATACGAGGGAGAGGAACTCTCTTTTTTCCGCGCGGATGCCTTTGCCGCCTGCGTGGAGGACTGCATAAAAAAAATAAAGCCTTCCGTGGTGCTGGTAGGCGCGACGGCGCTGGGCCGCTCATTGGCTCCGCGGCTGTCCACGCGATTCCGTACGGGCCTGACGGCCGACTGCACGCAGCTGGAACTGAAAGCAAACACCGATCTGGTGCAGATACGCCCGGCTTTCGGGGGCAATATTATGGCCCAGATCGTGACGCCCAATACGCGCCCCCAGTTTGCCACCGTGCGCTACAAAGTGATGGAAGCCCCAAAGCGCATGGAGGAAGAGAAGGGGGAGGTACTGCGCCAGCGTATGCCAAAAGCGGTTCGGGATTCGCGCGTCAAGCTGGTTTCCACCGAGCCGGTACCCAAGGCTGCCAATATTTCGGACGCTGAGATCCTGGTGGTTGCCGGGCGCGGGCTGCAAAAGAAGGAAGATCTGGAGCTGGTCCGTGAGCTGGCAGCCCTTCTGGGGGGCGAATATGCCGTCACCCGTCCGCTTGCTGAGAAGGGATGGGAGAGCAATGCAAGACAGATCGGATTGTCGGGCCGTACCGTCCGGCCCAAGCTGATCATCACCTTCGGGGTCAGCGGCGCTATCCAGTTCACCGC
>JBATQJ010000173.1:0-1523 GCA_049291975.1 Scrofimicrobium sp. | reverse complement strand
TATGCAAAGGGTCATCTCCGGATAGTCTGCCGCCCAGACCTCCGTCATGTTTCCCATCACACCAGGGCGGGCAATCGTCTCCGTCGAAAGGGCCTCGCTCGTCTTTCTGAAGTACCGGCATGGGCGCTCCTTTCTGCTATCTATTCCCTATCTATTTCGTTCCCCAAGGATTACCTAGCTTCCGGCACCCGGAATCACTTTCGTTTATAGCTGTGGATACGGCCACGAAGCGTGATCTGTGTATAGAAGAGGGCGGCCCGGGCGCTAGGCTCGTTCTGTGACTCCTCAAGAACTCTCAGTCCTGGTACGCCTGACCCTCGTCTCGATGGTGGATGGGGGCGAGGTCGAACTCGACTTCGCCCAGATCCCCGAAGAGGTGACCATCGAGCGTCCGCGAGTCCGCGAGCACGGCGATTGGTCCACGAATGTCGCTATGCAACTGGGAAAGAAAGCCGGAATGTCTCCTCGTGATTTCGCTGAACTCCTCGCGAAGCACCTACGCGAAAACCGGGGCATTTCAGAGGTCGACATCGCGGGTCCAGGATTCGTGAACATCCGACTCGACGCGGCTGCCGCAGGAGAGATCGTCGGAAAAATAATCGAGGAAGGCGATAGTTACGGGCGCGGTGAGCCTCTGGCCGGGCAGACCATTAACCTTGAGTACGTCTCCGCGAACCCAACGGGTCCCGTTCACCTTGGAGGCGCGCGATGGGCGGCGTTCGGAGACGCCCTCGCCCGAATACTGAGTGCTTCCGGCGCGAGCGTCGTACGTGAGTACTACTTCAACGACCACGGCTCCCAGATCGACAAGTTCGCTAAGTCCCTGCTGGCACGCGCTCGCGGTGAGCAGGTTCCCGAGGATGGCTACGGCGGCCAGTACATTGAAGACATTGCCCAAGAGGTGACCGATGCGAACGTCGCGGCCGGAAATCCCGCCCCCGCAACTCTCCCAGACGCAGAAGCCCTGGAAGCCTTCCGCTCCGGCGGAGTAGAGATCATGTTCGATGAGATCAAGCAGAAATTGCACGACTTCCGCGTTGATTTCGACGTCTTTTTCCATGAGGAGTCGCTACACGAGTCCGGTGCGGTCGGCAGGGCGATTGACGTGCTTCGGGAGAAGAATGTCGTCTTTGAGAAGGACGGTGCCCTCTGGCTGCGATCGACTGATTTCGGCGACGACAAGGACCGTGTCCTCATTAAGTCGAACGGTGAGGCCGCTTACCTTTCTGGCGACGTCGCCTACTATCTCGATAAGCGTTTGCGCGGAGCCGATAGTGCAATCTACTTACTCGGCGCTGATCACCATGGCTACATCGGGCGAATGATGGCTGTCTGCGCCGCGTTCGGGGACGTTCCCGGCAAGAACATGCAGATCCTCATCGGCCAACTGGTCTCCTTGCTTCGCGACGGGGAACCAGTTCGCATGTCAAAACGTGCTGGCACTGTTGTCACCCTCGACGATTTGGTCGACGCGGTTGGTGTGGATGCGGCCCGTTATTCGCTGGTTCGGGTCTCTGCTGACA
>JBATQJ010000172.1:0-5797 GCA_049291975.1 Scrofimicrobium sp. | reverse complement strand
TGAGCACGATCCTCTGGAGTGAAATCAAAACCGTTGACCGCGTCTCCGAGGTAGCTGGGAAGTGTCACCCCGTCACGAGTTTCTATCGGAGAGGAGCGGGGCTTCGCATACTGGCCAGCGATCCTGCCGATCTTAACCACCGGCATAGAACTGCCATAGGTGAGAACCACCGCCATTTGAAGAAGGGTCTGAATCTTCAGACGAAGTTGATCGGCGGTTGACTGCGCAAATGTCTCGGCGCAGTCACCGCCAATCAGGACGAAAGCCTCTCGATTACCCGCTTTACCCAACTGCTCACGCAGACTGTCAACTTCGCCCGCAAAAACTAGCGGCGGACGAAGTCGTAGGTCCTCAACAACGCGTGAGAGCTCGTCGGCATCAAGGTATTCAGGCTGATGACGAGCCGATTTGCCTCGCCATGTATCCCAGGGCATCAACTGGCTGTCCCCTTCGGTTTCTAACGAGTCTCCGGCCGCGCCGGGAACTCGGATTCTTTAGTGCTCAGTGGGCTCTGCAGCTTCAACCGGCTGACCAATCTCAGCCATCATGTTCGTGAACCAGTCCTGAGTAATATCGAAAGCCTTGCCTCCAGCAATCCGATCGAATGCAATCGCACTCAGCTTGTCACCATTTTCTTCGTCGTGTCCGACTACACCGGACTCGCCCTTCAGAGCAGAGTCGACGCCAAAGTCTGTCATTTCCTTGATCAAATCAAGATCAAACTGGTTTGACTCGGCCGCACGGGAGAAGTAACCGGACTTCTGAACCATAACCTTCTCAGCCCCAAGAAGCTGCGCGAACTGCTTCGCGAACCACTGGCCTGGGTTTATCTCATCAAGACGAACATGACCGAAGGCATCCCTTGCGACCTCTTCGCCATTTGCTTCCATCTCCGCAATGATCTCGGGAACACCCGCGCCCTCGGAGATGAAGATGTTGACGTTACCGCCCTCATCCATAATGGCCTTCAGACGCTTCGCCTCATCCTTCACGTCAAAGTGCATTTCAGGAAGGTACAGTGCATGAACGTCCCAGTATTCCCTGGCCAGCCCAATTGAGGGAACCCAGGTTTCGCCGTCGAGAATTTCACGGTAGCTCTTCGTTGCTGCGGCGGCCAACCAGCCACAGTGACGTCCCATGATCTCGTGAACGATCAGCATGCGCGGACCGCAGTGGTTTTCGCCGATAACGTTCTTCGCGAAACGGGCAGCCTGGTTAGCGGCCGTGTCGGCGCCAAGTGACTGGCGAATCGGAATGATGTCGTTGTCGATTGTCTTCGGAAGGCCAACGACGGTCAGGTCGTAGTCGTTGTCTGCCAGGTACTTAGCCAGGTCCGCCGCCGTGGTATTTGTATCGTCTCCACCGATGGTGTGTAGGACATCGACCCCGTCGGTACGCAGTTGCTCGGCCGCAACTTCAAGTGGATCCTGTCCCTCTTCGACCAGACCACGCTTTACGCAGTCCTTGACGTTCGTGAGTTTGACCCTGGAATTACCAATCGGCGAACCCCCGAAATTGCGCAGAACAGCAGCGTTCTTCCTGGCTTCTTCATCGATTTCAATGAAGTTTCCGGTCAGCAAGCCATGGTAACCGTACTTGTAGGCGATGATCTCAATGGACGGATCAAGCTGGTTATAGCGCTCGATTAGGTTCCCAACGGAGGTTGAAAGACAGGGTGCGAAACCACCAGCGGTTAGAAGGGCAACGCGACGAACGGCCACGGGTAATACCTCTTTCGAAGATCCTTATAAGACTTGGACGCAGAGCGCCTCTGCAAGTTTACCCGGACCGGTACAGCCCGTAGACCCTCGACCGCGGACTGGCTATGGTGCCTTGGGGCTCAAGACTCTTCCGAGTCCAGATCGACTGAGCCCAGGTCGATTTCAACGGCTGACAAACCGTCCGCGCCGACGTCTTCTGCTAGGTCCACCGCCTCGGTTTCCTCTGGAATCGGCTTCGTTGGGCGCTCAACCTCGGGAACCGGTCGACCACCTGGAGCTTTCGCGCCGCCCGGGATCGGCCCCTCAAACTCGCCCTTCTCAGCCAGCTCCGCCTTGACGTCGGCGGCGTAGAGGTCAACGTACTCCTGCCCCGACAGGAGCATGAGGTTGTACATAATCTCATCGGTGATCGCACGAAGGACGTAGCGATCCTTTGCCAACTGCCGGTAGCGCGAGAAATCGAGTGGCTTTCCGATAACAACGCCAATGTCGCTCCGGTTTGGGATTTTCTGGCCGATTGGTTGAGCGGCATGTGTCCCGATCATTGCCACCGGAATAACCGGGGCCCCCGACTCAAGCGATAGCCGAGCAACTCCGGTCTTTCCGCGGTACAGGCGTCCATCCGGACTGCGGGTGCCCTCTGGATAAATGCCGAATAGTTCACCGCGGCGCAACCGATCAAGGCCAGCCTGCATCGCTGCCTCTGCCGCTTTGCCTCCGGCTCGGTCAACGGGGATGGTCCCCACAGCCTTCATGAAGTTCTTCACGGCCCAACCCTTGACGCCGGTCCCGGTGAAGTAGTCAGCCTTACCCATGAAGGCGACCTCGCGATTAATCAGCGCCGGAAGGAAGATTGAGTCCCAGACGGCGTTATGGTTCGAAGCCAGAATCGCCGGTCCCTCTTTCGGGATATTCTCTACGCCTTGAATCCACGGGTGATACACACCGCGTAGAACCGGGCCACCGACACCTTTAAGTACCTGGTAAAAGGCCATGTAGCCACCCTCCATGAACGTCTCTGTTTGATTTCCTTCAAATGGCGAACGGAATCTAGTCTAGTCACCATCTTGGGAGCGTATGAATCACGCCACCAGATAGAATGCTAAGAAAGCGGAAGTTTCTGGAAGGAATCTCATGGTTAACGCCATCGTCATGATTAATTGCTCGGTCGATTCGATTCCAGAGGTGGCCCAGAACGTCGCTGACATCGAGGGCGTGGAAGAGGTCTACTCAGTGACAGGCTCAGTCGATCTGATCGCTCTAGTGCGGCTGGGACGGTACGAGGAGTTGGCTGACATTGTCTCGGACAAGATCGCGAAAATCCCCGGCATCACCTCGCTGGCGACGCATCTGGCTTTCCGTACCTATTCAAAGAGTGACTTGGAAGAGGCCTTTCATCTAGGACTCGACTGACATCCCCACTACTTGGTGTTGGTGGCGCTGACCCAGCGATCCAACGTCCCTATTGCAGTTCCGGATGAAAGAACCTCTGTTGCCGTGCCCATTGCCTGCGCTAGTCGTTCCTCAAAATCTCCCGTAGCGTCTCTGTCTGCCGCCATCAGCGCAAGCGAGGTGTTGAGCGCGACCGCGTCCGCAACAGGGCTGGTTTCACCAGTAAGAACACGGCGAGCAATAGCGGCGTTGTCGGCGGGTTTTCCCCCGCGTAGGTCCTCAATCGATGCCCGTTGCAGACCAAGAATGTCAGCCGCATCGACAACCCTGTGAACAACGGTACCGCCGCGCACTTCCCAGATTTCGGTTGGCTCGGCTGTCGTCATCTCGTCCAGGCCGAACTCGGCTCCACGGAACACGAATGCCGAGGTGCCTCTTTCAGCGAAGACTCCCGCCACCAGCGGCGCGAAAGCTTCTTTGGCGACTCCCACCACCGAGATCTGTGGCTTGGCGGGATTAGTCAGGGGACCCAGCACATTGAAAACGGTGGGAAACGCCAGTTCACGACGCACTCTGGCCGCGTGACGCATAGAGGGATGGAACTTGTTGGCAAACAGGAATGCTATTCCTGTCTCTCCGAAAACGTCCTCGATCTCCGGGATCTCTAGTTCAAGGTTGACGCCGAGTGCCTCAAGAACATCCGCGCTACCGCACGCTGAAGTCGAGGCACGGTTGCCGTGCTTCACAACTGGAAGTCCCGCAGCGGCAATGACAATCGCGGCCATAGTTGAAATGTTTACCGTGTTGGCGCGGTCACCGCCGGTGCCAACGATATCCACGACGTCAGTAGGCAGGTTAATGCCAAGAGCCAATGAACGCATCTCGTCGGCCAGTCCTCGAAGTTCGGGGACCTCCACCCCACGCAATGCCAGGAACGAGAGGAATGAGGCCAGACGAACCTCGTCAAGCGAGCCCGACATTATCAGGGCCATAAGCTCCCGCGATTGCCTGTAGTCGAGTGACTTACCAACGATGAGTTCTTGTGCGACGTCTTCCCACGAACTCATTGTGCCAAGTCCAGGGCTTTAACCATGGTCTCTTGCAGATCAATCGGTGTATATGGTGCCAGGACAGTGAATGAAGCTCCGCTCCAGGTGGCAAGCCACTTGTCTTGTGGGCGCGCTGTAAGCAACACGATTACGGGTTCTTGCTCAAGCTCGTTGATGATGTCCCTAGCCACGGCCATACCGCCAACCTTCGGAGCATCTGCGTCCAGGACAACAACGGGCGGGAAATGTGCTTTAACCTGCGTAATAGTGCCCGCTGCAGTTGCCGTTTCGATCCAGTTGATCGGAGGGGCTCCTTTTCCGGCCCTGATTCCAACTCCGTCGATTACCGCTTTGCGGCGATCCTTGTCGGCACTGTAGAGAACAACGTCCACGGCTTCTTCGCTCACCGAAATCTCCTTATGGCTGCTAATACGACTTGAGCATATCTGTTTGCGCTCACCAATGTGATCTTGGCTCGGTGGAAGCGCAGCGGATAGTAGTCAGGTGACTAATAGACAGCGACGATGTCGACAATCATCACTAGCGCCGGACTTGATTCATCCTCAGGCGGGAAAACAAACAAGATACGATCGCCAACATTATGGCCTAAGAACACCGTGTCCTGGGCGGGCTGCACAGTCGGACCCGTCTGCCAGGTGCTCTCAGAAGCACTTTGAGAACCCCAGTAAGAACCGGTGTAGTGATAGACAACCGAGTTCGACGAGGTAACCGCGTCACCGCCCCCCTTGGCCAGGGTAACCTCAATCTGCTCGGTGGGAGCCACAGCTCCCTCCTGGTAAGCGATCACCGGAGCTTCGCCCAGGCCACCGGTAATCTTCAGGCCTTCAGGAAGCTGCTCATCGGTAGCAGTGGCCTCTTTCAGTGGCGTCAGATCTGCGCCCGGGACATCAACGATATCTACAACGAAGATGAGGGTTGAATCTGGGGGAATGTTCCCTTGCTCCACCGATCCGTATCCGTATTCAGGTGGAACGATCAACAGAATACGATCCCCGACCTTGGACCCGGGAAGACCATACTTCCAACCATCAATCACGCTGTTGAGACTGAGCGTCATTGCTTCGTCCCCGTGATTGAACGACGAGTCGAACGTCTTTCCGTCCCAAAGGAATCCGGTGTAATAGATAGTTACCAAACCACCGGCAGCAACTTCAGCCCCGTCACCCGGAGTGATGAGCTTCGCGACCAACTCCTTTGGCGGATCGCCGTCGATGGTCTTAATCTCCGGGACCTGACCCCATTGACCGGACACCGTCGGAACCTCGAAATCGGGGTTCCTGTTGACTTCGGGACCGTCAACCAGGTTCTCAGTCTCAGACTGCTCGGCTGTACCGGCAGAACCAGGATCAGATGATGAGCAGCCTGCCAACCCCAGGGCGGAAGCGGCCGCGATAGCCAGTGCAGGCAACCAGGTAAGACGTCGCATAGCTCTCTTTCGGGTTCTCAGACCGATCAGGGTTCCGATATAGGAGTGTCGGCCACATATTGTGGGAGGGCCGACCCTGTAGTGGAAACGGATCGCGCAGGCTTAGAACTCAGTCCTAGTGGAAGGACTCGCCGCAGGCGCAGGTACTGCCCGCATTGGGGTTATCGATAGTGAAGCCCATGCGCTCA
>JBATQJ010000171.1:0-2118 GCA_049291975.1 Scrofimicrobium sp. | reverse complement strand
CTCGGAGGCCTCCCCGTCGGGACCGTAGTCACGTTCAGTGAGACGAAGCCAGCGGACACAACCGGCATGGTCTGGGGCGAACCGAAGTTCACCCCAAGCAATAAGGTGACTGTGCCAACTGGTTCCCAGGCTCCGGTGAAGGTGATGTTGACGAATAAGGTTGACTGGGTACTTGGTGAGGTTTCGATTACGAAGGAATTGACTGGTCCGGCGGCCAGTGCGGTCCCTGAGGGTATGGAGTTTGAGGTGACTGCCTCATTCCAGGTGCCTGCTGGTGCAGCGCAGGTTGCGGACCGTCAGTTCTCCCTTAAGGCCGGGCAGGTGGAGACCATTAAGGATCTGCCTGTTGGCACGAAGGTGACGTTCACTGAGGTGAAGCCTGCTAACACGGACAACCTGGTGTGGAGCGACCCTGTTTTCAGCCCTGGTGCTGGGGTAACGGAGGCGGGTCCGAAGGCGGATCCGGTGAAGGTGAAGTTGACGAATGCGGTCACGTACGCGGTGGGTGGTGTGACGATTCAGAAGGTTGTTTCGGGCAATGCCGCTGGCGCCGCGGGTGTTGTAGATCGGGAGTTTGACGTCAAGGCTTCGTTCAAGGTTCCAACGGGTGCCACCGAAGTTGCTGATCAGACCTTCAAACTTAAGGCGGGCGAGCTTAAGGCATTCACCGACTTGCCGGTGGGTACCGAGGTGACGTTCACGGAGGTCCAGCCGGAAGATACGGGAGCTTTGGATTGGCAGACTCCGACGTTCAACCCGGGCAGTACGGTCGCCGTTATTTCAGAGGCGAAGGGGTCACCAGTCGAGGTGGTTTTGACTAACGAGGTCAACTGGGTCCTGAACGAGGTTTCTATTACCAAGGACATCGAAGGTCCCGCTGTCACTGCGGTCCCTGAGGGTATGGAGTTTGAGGTGACTGCCTCATTCCAGATGCCCGCTGGTGCAGCGCAGGTTGCGGACCGTCAGTTCACCCTTAAGGCCGGGCAGGTGGAGACCATTAAGGATCTGCCTGTCGGGACGAAGGTGACGTTCACTGAGACGATGCCGGTTGATAGTGATCTGGTGTGGGAGGATCCCACGTTTGATCCTGCAAGCACGGTGGTGGTAGGGGATCTGAAGTCTGATCCGGTCTTGGTGAAGATGACTAACCATGTTGATTACGCGGTTGGCAAGGTTGTGATTGAGAAGTTCTTGGAGGGCGGCGGCGTCTATGCGGTTGACCCAGACATGGAGTTCACAGTCAAGGCCACGTTCGATGTGCCCGAGGGTGCTGCTGAGATCGCTGCGAGGGAGTTCCCCATCAAGGTGGGTCAGCCTGTCACCATTGATGACCTCCCTGTTGGGACGGTTGTGAACTTTGATGAGGTCCAGCCCAGTGATGATGGGATTGTCAACTGGGGTGAGCCGTCATTTAGTGAGACTTCGGTTGTAGTTGTTCGCACTGAGGGTGAGCAGGCTCCGGTAACGGTGATGCTAACCAACCATGTGGAGCGGGCAACTGGAACCCTTGAGGTTGGTAAGAAGCTGCAGGGCGTGAAGGCCGACAAGTTCCCGGCTGGGACCGTCTTTGAGGTCGCTGCGAACTGGAGTGATGAGGACGGTAAGGCGCAGTCGGCTTTGCTGAAGCTGCCCGTTGATGGCACTTTGGTTCCCCTGGGTGTGGATCTTCCGACCGGAACAGAGGTCACGTTCACAGAGGCCAAGGCGCCAACGGTTGAGGGCTTCAAGTGGGCTAGTGTCACATTCTCTCCAAAGTCGGTGACGATTACCGAGGACGAGGTTCCAACGGTTATAGCCACCAACGTTTACAAGAGCACTGACACGTTGCCGGTAACTGGTGCTGCGGGGACTATCGCCCTGCTGGTGTCCGGTCTGGCACTGATTGGTGGGGGCACTTACTTGACGATACGCAGTAACAAGAAGCGTGGAGCACACGTAGCCTAAACAGCAGTAGATGGAGGGGCCCAGGTGATCACTCACCTGGGTCCCTTTTCTGTCCCGAGTTGACAACCAGCCCGATTATGCGCATGCCGAACAGTCGGGTGATTGTTCGGGTGAGTAACTTTGTCCAACGTCCAAACGCCCTGACCAAGGACCTAGCTTCATTACCAATGGTGC
>JBATQJ010000170.1:0-13600 GCA_049291975.1 Scrofimicrobium sp. | reverse complement strand
TCCTTGGTGAGAGTTCGATCGGCTCAGGTGTTCGTCGAATTGATGCTCTGGTTGCGGACGGTTCATATCAGTTCCAGGCGATCGAACACGCGTTGGTTGGACAGCTTTCAACGCTTCTGAAGGGACGACCGGAAGAACTGCCCGAGAAGGTCGCCACTTTACTTGACAAACTCAAGGCAAGTGAGCGTCAGGTGGCTGCGATGCAGGATCAGATTCTCGCGAGCAGAGCCGGTGAAATTGCTGAGGGTGCCACCGAGATAGGCGGGCTGCTCGTGGCGCGCGCTGATCTGGGGACTGTTTCCTCAGCCACTGCAGCGCGTTCGGTTGCGACCGATGTTCGGGACCGACTCGGGGACAATCGCGCTGCGATCGTGATTATTGGGGCGGTCTGCGACGATAAGCCGACCATTGTCGTGGCCACAAACCCAGCGGCCCGTAATGAAGGCCTGAAGGCAGGCGATCTGGTCCGGATCGGCGCTGGCGTCCTTGGTGGCGGGGGCGGAGGCAAACCCGATGTTGCGCAGGGGGGTGGCACCGAGCCGAACGCGGTTCAGGATGCCATCAATGCCGTCATCGACCAGACAAAAGGAGCCTGACTCTGAGGTCCGGTGTTCGTCTTGGAATAGACGTCGGTGAAGCTCGGATCGGAGTTGCAGCTAGTGATGCTGCGGCTTCACTGGCGCTACCAGTTGAGACGATTGAGGCTCACCCTCGCAGTCGAGCTGTGAAGAGCGTGCTTCGAATCTGCCGCGAACGCAATGTCGTTGAGGTGGTAGTGGGCTTACCCAAGAACATGGCCGGAGACGAGGGTCCCTCTGCGAAGAAGGCTCGCCTGTTTGCAGAGGAGATTGCGAAGCGCGTCTCAGGTGTACGCGTGTGTTTGGTCGATGAGCGTCTGACGACGACTCAGGCCCAGGCAAAGCTCCACGAGGCCCATATTGATACACGCCGAAGTCGAAAGATCATTGATCAGATGGCAGCACAGATTATTCTTGAGCAAGCTCTTGAATTAGAGCGATCTAGCAGTTTGGCTCCGGGAGAGGCCGTCGGCGAGACTAAGTGGGCATCGGAAGGACTTCCAGGTGGTTGAGGAAACTCCGTCTAAGAAGACAGGGAATGCTGGGTCGTATCCGTTTCCCTCGCGTAAGGACATTCATGGCTCTCGAATTCCAAAGGCTCCAGAAGCCGCGGATTCAGAATCATTTGTGGAACCCGAGCGGAGTGCATCGGATTCAACACCTGCGCTGAGAGACTCAATAGCCCCGCATCATCTGGCGAAGTCACCCGGGCAGCCGGCGTGGACGGAAGGGACCACGGCTCAGTGGGGTTTTCCCCCAAGGACCGCCCAACCCGGTGCGACCGCGCCTGCGGCTGGGACCCATAAAGCCCCGTCCGCAGGACAACAGGTCCAACCTAATCCGTCTGTGGCGCTGAAGGCACCGTCTGTGACAGTAAAAGCGGACTCATCGCCACAGCCCGGACAACGTGTCGTATCACCGGAAGAACACGGCAGGCACTCCGCGGGGCAGCCACGACCGGGAGTGGGTCCAGTTACCGGTTCCATAGCAGTGAAAAAAGGGAAAGAGCGTAAGCGCCGCAAGGCCATCAAGACCACTCTCATTCTGCTCGGGGTCCTGGCGTTGCTTGCGGTGGCAGTTTGGTTCGCAGTCCGCGGTCTGTCCGGTAGCGGAATACAGACCGAGTCTGATGACTATCCGGGTCCCGGAACGGGCGAGGTTATCGTCACTGTCGAGTCGGGAGATCACGGATCGGACATTGCGCAAACCCTCTATGAGGCGGGAGTTGTCAAGAGTCCGGCTGCGTTCATTCGCGCATTCGACAATAACTCGGCGGCTTCAACAATCTGGCCGGGGAATTACTCACTGAAGCTAGAGATGTCAGCAGCTGGGGCACTGGCTGCAATGCTTGATGAGACGAACCGTTCTGACAACACCATCACGGTCAACTCGGGCCAAACCGTCGCGCAGATCAAAGAGCGCATGGTGAGCGTAGGTGGTTTCACTCAAGCAGACGTGACAGCGGCGTTCGACGACCCTGAGGCAATTGGGCTCCCTGAGGTGGCCGGTGGGAATCCGGAGGGTTGGCCTGCGCCGGGAGAGTATGAGATCTCATCGAGTGACACCCCGGAGACCATCGTCAAACAAATGGTCGCGGCGACCGTCGATACTCTGACCACGCTTGGAGTGCCCGAAGATCAGTGGATGGAGATCCTCACCAAGGCCTCGATTCTGGAACGTGAGGCCGGAAACCACGTGGACCTGGCGAAAGTTGCCAGGGTGATCGAAAACCGACTTGAGAACACCGACGCGGAAACAGTTGGTCTTTTGCAGATGGACTCGACAGTTCTATACGGCGTTGGGAAGTCAGGGGGGATTCCGACGCTCGCAGACCTCCAGGACGACAACCCGTATAACACCTACATTCACAAGGGCCTTCCGCCCGGGCCGATTGCCTCGCCGTCTGTGGAAGCAATCGAAGCGACACTGAACCCGGAAGAGGGTTCGTGGCTCTATTTCGTAACCGTTAACCTGGACACCGGCGAAACAAAGTTTGCTGACACTCTGGCCGAGCAGGAAGAAAACCAGAAGCTACTCGATGAGTGGTGTGCCGCCAACGGCTGCGGCTAGTCAACTGAGAACGGTAGTGGGGGAGGAACAGTGACCTGGGCCTGCGTTATTGGCAAGCCAATCGAACACTCGCTCTCACCAGTGCTTCATCGGGCGGCCTACGAGATACTCGGTCTTGACTGGGAGTACATGCGCTTCGAAGTGGACGCAGAGCATCTGCCCTCGTTCATGGAGGAGCTTGGAAGCGACTGCGTCGGGGTTAGTGTCACAATGCCGTGTAAGAGGGCAGTGCTACGTCAGGTGGACAGTGTCGAGTCCTTGGCAAAGGCACTGGGAGTCGCCAACACCGTCGTTATCCAGGGAGGCCTAAGGGCGGCTTTCAACACGGACGTCAGAGGTATCCAAGAAGCTCTCAGGCCAGGCCTTGAAAACCACCCGGAAGGCCGACCCCTTATCATCGGTAACGGCGCAACCGCCTGCTCAACGCTGGCCGCCCTCGCCACCCTCGGCTATCGCGATATCTCCATCGCCGCGAGAAACTTTGCGGGCATCGACGGAGCCTTCTCAATCGCACCAAAGCTTGGAATAGCTGCTGAGGCCATCCCGTTGAAGCTGTCCGATAGGGTCGTGGAGGTTGCCGCCGGGGCTCCCATCGTTGTTTCCACCGTCCCCTCTTCCGCCAGCGGAGCACTTGCACCGAACCTCACGCCCAGAGCCGATGCAGTGTTCCTGGACGTAACCTACTCGGAGTCGGTGAACTTCCTGCCGGAAGCGTTCCTGAGAGTAGGAGCCCTCGTGGTATCGCCTCTCTCGATGCTGGTGCACCAGGGTATTGCTCAGGTGAAACTAATGACCGATCTTGAAGTTCCGTACGAGCCGATTTTCGAGGCCGTGCAAGCCGCAGCTCGGGGACGCAAATAGTCGTGGTGGACGATCCAGCGTCTATCGCTCTACTGGCCGCTACGGCCATCGTCGCCATCAACGCCATCTATTTGGGGGCCAGGGGTAACTACCTGAGAACGCAATACCCGCAGGCGAGGGTGCCAAGCTCACTGTCTTTGGTGTGGGGAAGTCTGTTGCTTGGAAGCCTTACGATCTGGATGGGAAGCGGTCTTGAACCAAGCCCGGGCTCTCTTGGCGATCCCTCATGCGGCGTTGGTGTAGCCGGGGTCCTAACCTCGGTCGTTAGCCTCGGATGGCTCTCGCTGCTTATCGATTCTCGGTCTCGAAAGTTACCGACGGAACTGACCTTCCTGATGGCGGTTGAGGTGATTATCGCGTGGTTCATTTGCCTGTTTATCGTAGGTTTCGGGACTGAAGGGATACTGGCTCCGCTGCTGGGGGCACTGCTCTGGTGGGTGCCGTCATTTATTGGTGCGCGCACCGGCCAGGTTGGACGTGGTGACGTGCGACTCGCTCCGATATTGGGGTTCGGGCTTGGAACAATGTCGCTGGCGGCAGCCGTGCTCGGCCTGTTGTTGGCCTACCTGTTGGCAGGCGCCGCAGCCTTGCAACTCAAAAGTAAAGGGGCGGCGGCCAATGACCGATTCGCCCTTGGGCCCTTCTTGCTTGTCGGCACCTGGGGCAGCTTCACCGTCGGTTGCCTCGTACCAATGCTCGCGCCCCTGACGCACGTGTAGGACGGATTGTGGAAAGCTAGTTGCATGCTTTCTTGGACCACCGCTGGCGAATCACACGGACCAGCACTAATCGCCCTCATGGAGGGAATGCCTGCTGGAGTTCCGGTAACGACCGAGATGATCCGCGATGCCCTGGCCGAACGTCGCCTCGGTTACGGACGTGGAGCCCGTCAGTCCTTTGAGCGGGACGAGGTGACGATCCTCTCGGGAGTACGGCACGGATGGACTACCGGAGCGCCGATAGCGATTGAGATCGGCAACTCGGAGTGGCCTAAGTGGCAGGCGGTCATGAGTGCTGATCCGGTTGACGAAGCGGAGCTTCGAGTCGACGCAGGGAAGGGCGATAGTCGAGAGATGAGCCGAAACAAGAAGCTCCAGGCGCCACGCCCCGGTCACGCAGATCTCGCCGGAATGATCTCTTATCGAACGGATGACGCACGCAACATCCTGGAGCGCGCATCGGCACGTGAGACAGCGGCCAGGGTTGCCCTCGGTGCCCTGGCACGCTCGCTACTTCGCGTGGTTGCTGGAACTGAGGTCATTGGACACGTGGTTGAGGTGGGGAATGTCAGTGGAGAGCCAGTAGTGCTCCCGGTGCCGGGCGATCGGGCCGCGCTTCAAGCTTCTTCAATGCGAACCCTCGACCCGAAGCTCGAAGAGGCCTTTACGACAGTCGTCGACAGCGCGAAAGAGGGCGGTGACACTGTCGGAGGAGTGGTTGAGGTCGTGGCATGGAACGTTCCGCTCGGGCTTGGATCGCACGTCTCATCGGAGATGAAGCTGGACGCGCAGATCGCCGCGGCACTAATGGGAGTTCAATCCGCCAAGGCAGTCGAGATCGGTGATGGCTTCGCTGCGGCCCGTAGTTTTGGCTCAGCGGTGCAGGACGAGATTGTTCTAGAGTCCGGAGCGGTGACCCGTTCCTCGAACCGCTCCGGGGGAATCGAAGGCGGAACTTCAAACGGCGAACCCATTGTTGCGCGGGTCGGATTCAAGCCGATTTCCACTATCCCAAGGGCTCTTTCGACGGTGAACCTTTCAACGGGAGAGGAGGAGTCCGCGTTTCACCAGCGTTCGGACACCTGCCAGGTGGTCCCGGCCGCAGTGATATGTGAGTCAATGGTTGCGTTGATAGTGGCTCGTGCTTTGACGCAGAGATTTGGTGGTCGCTCGGTGAGCGAAGTGAAAGAGCAAGTCGCGGGTCAGCGGCGCTACGCAGACTCCATTCTTTTGCGAGAGGCCGGGGAGTGACGTGTCCGCGGTATCGCTTCCCCTCCCACTGTTCATTGTGGGCCTGCCCGGATCAGGAAAGTCTCGCGTCGGAAAAATCCTCGCTCAGGAACTCGGCGTTCAACACATCGACTCTGATGTCCTGATCGAGGAAACGGAAGGCCGGAGTATCGCCGACATCTTTTCGGAGCAGGGAGAACCATACTTCCGGGCCCTCGAGGCTCGGACAGTTGAGGACCTTGCGACCCAGCAGGCGGTCATCTCCCTGGGTGGAGGTGCTATTGAGTCGCCGTCGATCCGGGAGGTTCTCCGCAGGGAACACACAGTATGGATCAGGGCGGATGAGGAAGAACTGTTGCGGCGAATTCGCCGCTCAACCCGGCGTCCGTTAATGCGCCGAAACCCTAAGGGCACTCTTCAGACGTTGGCGGAGAGGAGAAACCCACTGTTCGAGGAGGTGGCGAACATCCAGGTTTGGACTTCTGCCGAGCCCCCTCAGGAAGTTGCGGATCAAGTAATGGCTCAGTTGACTCCAATCGTCGAGGTCCCCGTTCTGGGGACTCATGAATACCCCGTGATTATTGGGACAGGTGTAGAAAAACGGATCACTGATCTTCTCCCACAGGACGTGGTGAGCGTATTTCTGGTCTATCCCGAAACATTGGCAGATCTGGCTCAAGTTGTGGAACAACAGATCAAGGATTCGGGACGCCTTGCTGTTCCTTTCCCTCATCCTGTCGCCGAATCGGCTAAGACATACAGTGTGGTTGAACGCGGCTGGGATGCGATGGGGCAAGCGAGAATCGGCAGAAAAGACGCCGTTGTTTCCCTCGGGGGTGGGGCAACGACAGACATGGGCGGTTTCCTGGCAGCGACGTGGCTACGCGGCATCGCCAACGTGAACGTTCCGACGACGCTACTGGGAATGGTCGACGCTGCCGTTGGGGGTAAGACGGGCATAAACACCGGAGTCGGGAAGAATCTGGTCGGGTCGTTCTACGATCCCATCGCAGTAATCTGTGACATCAACTATCTTTCGACACTGCCGGAGCTAGACTACCGCGCTGGCCTTGCCGAGATCATCAAGTGTGGATTCATTGCAGACACGCGCATCTTGCAAGTCTTCCAGGAGCATCCACAGCTCGACGATGTCCGGTGGGCCACCGGAGAAGGAACCCCGGTTCTTCGCGACGTTATTGAGCGAGCGGTGCGTGTCAAAGCCAAAGTTGTCGGGGAAGACCGGACCGAGGCGGGGATACGGGAGTTCCTAAACTACGGTCACACTTTGGGACACGCCATTGAAAAGCAGGAGGGCTACACTCTTCGCCACGGAGAGGCTGTAGCTATCGGAGCGGTGTTCGCTGCGGAGCTGGCCGGTGACCTCGGAATACTGAGTGAAGAAGATGTCGAGCTTCACCGGGTTCTTTTTGGGGGAGTTGGACTTCCAACCGGCTACAAGGGTGAGTTGAAGGATCTACTGGTTCACATGTTTTCGGACAAGAAGGTCCGTGATGGCGGGCTGCGATTCGTGCTCCTCAACGGAATCGGAAACCCGGCGGTGCGCAGGATATCCGCGGATGAACTTGCCACGTCGGCCGCACGTATCGGTCTGCGATAGGTACTCATGAGCCAATCATTTGTACTTATCGGACCCTCCGGCAGTGGGAAAACATCCGTCGGTCGAGTTCTGGCAACTCGCCTCGGAGTGGAACTACTGGACGCCTCGGAGGAGTTGAAGGGGCAGGACATCTCAGTTACGCAGGCCTTTGTCCAAGACCCCGACGCGGCGCAGAAGCGCCTCAACTCTCGCTCGCGCGAGCTAGTTGAACTCACTTCGAAGAACCCTGACGGTAAGTACGTGGTGGAACTCCCTCCCTCGGCGCCACTGGATACGGCGGTACGGAGCGCTGTGGAGGGTGCGAGGAAGCGAGGAGTGTCGGTCATCTACCTGGACGCGAGCCTGGAGACACTTGCGCGTCGGAGCGGTCTCGGAGCCCCTCAGCCGGGCTTCCTTGGAACTCCGCGGGCGTGGTTCAAGGAACTCAACAGGGCGCTCCAAGAGGCGTATGAGGGGCTTTATGACCTACATTGCGACACAACCCACGCCGATCCGGACGCACTGGCCGATGAGATCATGCGGGCGAGCGCGATAAACTAGGCCAGAATCTACAGAAACGAGCTTCGCTAGTGGCAACAACAAACGATCTAAAGAATGGCATGATCCTGGTCATTGACGGCCAGCTGTGGCAGGTCCTGGAGTTCCAGCACGTCAAGCCTGGCAAGGGACCGGCCTTCGTTCGTACGAAGATCCGCAATGTCCTTAACGGCAAGTCTGTCGACAGAACCTTCAACGCGGGCCTCAAGATCGAGACCGCAACGGTTGATCGTCGCGATATGACCTACCTTTACAAAGACGGTGACTCCTACGTCTTTATGGACGGCGACACCTATGAGCAGACACCGATTGCGCCCGAGGTCGTTGGCGACGTTGCAAACTACCTGGTGGATAACCAACCAGCAGTTGTTGCCTTCCATGACGGTACTGTGCTCTCTGTAGAGCTGCCCGCCACGGTCAACTTGCGCATCACTCACACTGAACCTGGACTTCAGGGCGACAGGTCCAATGCTGGCACTAAGCCCGCCACGGTAGAAACGGGCTATGAGATCCAGGTGCCGCTATACATGGATGAGGGCACTTTGATCAAGGTTGATACCCGCACTGGCGACTACGCGGGTCGCGTGAACGAATAGGTCGAACGTGACCCATCAACGGGGTAAGTACACCTCAAGAACAAAGGCTCGGAAGAGGGCCGCAGACATCCTCTTTGAGGCAGACCAGAAAGGTCTGACCAGGAATCCTGCGGCCCTGCGCGAGCTATTGGCCGAACGTCAGGCACTCACATCGGCTCCCTCGCCCCTTCCAGAATATTCAATACGGATCGTCGAGGGACTGTCGAACGATCTGCCCGGAGCAGACAGACTTCTTGAGAGGCACGCCAAGGGTGCTGGCCTTGATCGACTCCCGGCCGTCGACGTTGCGGTGATGCGGGTGGCCGTCTGGGAGATGCTCCATAATGCCGAGGAAGTTCCCCCCATTACGGCAATAGACGAGGCCGTAGCGGTAGTTAAGGATCTTTCAACCGACGACTCGCCCGCATACGTTAATGCTGTGCTAGATGCAGTCCGAAAGTCCTTGGATAATCCGTGGAAGAAAGAGCCGACCGCCGAGTCATCCCCGGTCGAAAGTCCCACGGATGACTGGGACGATGAGGCTCTCGACGAGTACTAGGCCACCTCTACCCTGATCGTGATCATTTCGCCGATCAAGGTTCGGCGGTTCCGCTGTATTTGTGCTGTCCACGCGCTATTCTGGCGCCAATACAGTGTTGTATTAACCACGCCCGAACGGTGCACTGCCGGGGCGAACAATGCTGAGGCATAAACAGGAGGAACGATGGTACTTCCCGAACTTTCAAAACAGCAGCGCGCTGACGCCCTCGAAAAGGCAACAATCGCAAGGCGACGCCGCGCCGAAGTTAAGACGGGACTCAAGAAGCGCGAATACAAGGTATCCGAGGTGCTGGAGCTTGGGGCAACCGATGAAGCCATCGCCAAGATGCGCGTCAAGGTGCTGTTGGAATCGCTTCCTCGAGTCGGGCCGCAACGCGCCAGCCAACTCATGGAGGAACTGGGAGTTGCCGAGACCAGGCGGGTACGCGGCCTGGGTCCGTTGCAACGCCAGGCGCTCGTAAAGCGGTTTGGCTAGCCTTCTTAGTCCTGCTCGGCAAACACGGCGAAATGGCGTTGGTGGCGGAGTTAATGCCAATCTATGAAGCATGATTACTGCTCCTCTTTACGTTCTGGTAGGACCTTCTGGCGTCGGTAAAGGAACGGTCCTGAAGCAACTGGTTGCGCAGTACCCGCAGTTGCAGGTGTCCATTTCGGCAACAACCAGACCACCAAGGCCAGGTGAGGTTGACGGGCGGGACTACTTCTTCCTCTCCGAAGAGCAGTTTGACCGCCTCATCGCGGAGGACAGACTTCTTGAGTGGGCGTTAGTACATCGCAAGTACAGGTACGGTACTCCCGCCGACTGGGTTCGTGAGCGTCAGCAAGAGGGCCGCGTCGTGGTTCTCGAAGTGGACCTCGACGGCGCACGCCAGGTGATGCGGCGTCTTCCTGAAAGTCATGGCATCTTTCTGGCTCCTCCCTCATGGGAAGAACTTGAAAAGCGTCTACTTGGACGCGCGACCGAGGACATTGAGGAACAGCACAGACGACTTGAAACCGCCAAGGCTGAAATGGCGGCGACCCGGGAATTTGAGACCGTAATCGTCAACGTTGACGTGAACTCCACAGTTCAGGAACTGGCCCATGTGTTAGGCCTCAACTAGACTCAGGGTGTTTCCGGCTCCAAAGTCGTCTTGTATTGGTCGGCCGGGCCGCAATATCGAGGAGTTCTTTTCTATGTCGGGAATTGTCGCAAAACCGGAAGGCATCACCTACCCTCCGATCGACGAGTTGCTTGAGCGCACAGAGTCGAAGTACGCCCTGGTGATCTACGCTGCCAAGCGCGCGCGCCAAATCAACGCGTACAACACTCAGCTCGAGTCCAACATGATTCAGTTTGTCGGTCCTGTTGTCCCGACCGAACCCGATGACAAGCCGCTGTCCATTGCGCTGCGTGAAATCGTTGATGACAAGCTGGAACTCAGTGGAGAAGCCGGCAGGTAAAAGGGCACCAACGGTCGTCGTTGGTGTGGGGGCCGGAATTGCGGCCTACAAAGTCGCGTACGTGGTGCGCGGCTTTAGAAAACTGGGCTGGAATGTTCACGTTGTGCCAACTCCGGCATCGCTGGAGTTTGTCGGTGGGGCAACTTGGCGTGAGTTGAGCGAGAATCCTGTCCGGGTTCAGGTGTTCCATGAAGAGGGCGACGGCCACGTAGAACTGGCTCGGATCGCGGATCTTATTGTTCTGGCGCCAGCTACGGCGGATTTGCTGGCTCGGGCCAGAGCCGGTGTAGCGAATGATCTTCTCACCGCGACCCTGCTAGCGTCGTCCGCACCGATTATTGCGTTCCCCGCAATGCATACGAACATGTGGCTGAATCCGGCGACAAAGGAGAACGTGTCGGTTCTTCGCTCCCGTGGTTGGACGATTATCGATCCGGAAGAAGGAGCTTTGAGCTCCGGCGACGCCGGGCCGGGACGACTCCCCGAACCCACCGCAATTATCCAGCAGACAGTCGATGCTCTTCAGAGGGCCGCCGATCCTTCTGGGGCCCTTTCGGGAGTCCGCGTCGTCGTTACAGCCGGTGGAACCAGAGAAGCCCTGGACCCCGTTCGGTTCATCGGCAATCGCTCAACTGGTAGACAGGGACTTGAAATCGCCGAAGAGGCCGCCAAATTAGAGGCGGAGGTGCTCCTGATTGCGGGTGCCATTGAAGTGCCTCTTCCCGAAGCTAACGGGAGAATCACGGTTCTTCGTGTGACCTCAGCGCTAGAGATGCTCGGTGCTGTTGAGGATGCCCTGCCTGAGACGGACGTACTGGTCATGTGCGCGGCAGTGGGGGACTTCGCCCCTGTCCACGCCTCAGACACGAAGATCAAGAAAACTGATGACGATGACTCGCTGGTACTCGAACTAGTTCAGAATCCTGACATCCTGGCCACCGTCTCAGCATCTAGTGCACGTCCTCGGGTCCTTGTCGGATTCGGAGCCGAGACCGGAAGTCTCGACACTGTCCGTGAGCTCGGAAGTGCCAAAGCCCTTCGCAAAGGGGCCGACCTGCTTGCGGTAAACCACGTCGGTAGTGATGTTGGTTTCGGCGACGTGGATTCTGAGTTGATGTACTTTGATGATCGCGGAGTCCAGATCGGCAGTGTGAGCGGATCTAAGAATAGGCTCGCGCGTGACCTGATGGGCCGTGTCGAGACGCTTCTTGAGGAAGGAACGCAAGGTTGATCTCTAGCGCCACTAAGCCTTTCACCTCGGAATCGGTCACGGAAGGGCACCCTGACAAGGTCTGTGATCGAATCTCGGACTCGATCCTTGACGCGGTCCTAGAGCAGGACCCGTCGGCACGAGTGGCTGTCGAGACGGTGGCTACCAAAGGCCTGGTCCACGTGGTTGGCGAACTGACGACCGACGCGTACGTCGAGATCCCACAGATCGTTCGAAGCGAGATCGTCAAGATTGGCTACGACTCTCAGGACGTCGGGTTCGACGGAAACTCCTGTGGAGTCTCGGTGTCAATCGGGCAACAGAGTCCCGATATTTCTGGTTCAGTTTCGCGCTCTCTTGAGGTACGCGAAGGAGTGAGTCACGATTCTCGTGACGAACAGGGTGCCGGTGACCAGGGCTTGATGTTCGGTTTCGCATGCGATGAAACCCCTGACCTCATGCCAGCACCCATCTGGTTGGCGCACCGCCTTGCTGAGTTCTTGTCCCTCGCGCGTCGTTCAAGCGCTAACCCGGGGTTCTTGCCTGACGGTAAGACACAGGTAACCCTGCGGTATGACGGCACTAGGCCCGTAGCCATCGACACGATAGTAGTCTCGACTCAACACTTGCCCTCCCTGAGCCAAAGAGATTTGGAAGAGGCGGTCCGGGAGATGGTCGTCGAACCGGTTATCTCCCGCAGCGGTCTGTCACTCGACGACCAGAACATGCGCCTGCTGGTCAACCCCTCGGGCCGGTTCGTGGTTGGTGGTCCCGGCGGCGATGCTGGACTGACAGGCCGAAAGATCATTGTTGATTCGTACGGGGGAAGCGCGCACCACGGCGGTGGTGCTTTCTCGGGCAAGGATCCCTCTAAGGTCGACCGCTCCGGTGCGTACGCGGCTCGCTGGGTAGCCAAGAACGTCGTGGCCGCAGGATTGGCTCAAAGGTGCGAGATTCAGCTCGCCTATGCCATCGGAAGTGCGCACCCTGTCTCAGTTATGGCAGACACCAGAGGAACCGGCGTCATCCCGGATACCGAACTAGCCCGCGTGATTCAAGAGGTGTTCGACCTGCGACCGCGAGGCATTATCGAAGATCTTCGGCTGCTGGATACCACTGCCGTCAAATATCGGGAGACGGCGGCTTATGGGCATTTCGGCCGTAACCAGTTCCCATGGGAGTCTCTGGATCGAGTTGAGCATCTCCGCGACGCCGTGAGTCTCTAAGAGCGGCCATGATCGCTCAGGTAGCGGTGGACCTCGATGTACCCCACCTCGACCATCCGTTCGAGTATCTGATCCCTGAAGATCTGAAGGTTGAAGTCGGCTCGCGCGTCGCAGTCAACTTCGCTGGTCGACGTCACTACGGATGGGTAACGGGACTGTCTGAGACTTCTAGTTCGGGCAGAAAGCTCCAGGAAATCAAGAGAACTGTTGGACCGTTCCCGTTGGTGGATGAGGGAATTATTCACACAGCGCAGTATCTTTCTGCCCGGTATGCAACCAATCTCAAACAGATCTTGGCCTTTGCTGTGCCGACCCGGCGGGCAAGCGTGGAGAAGGAGTTCGAGGAGCGACGCGCTCTTCATCGCACTGCAAGAGCGGGCGCGGTGGCCCGGTCCGTCAGTTCGCTCTATCCCGGCCAGATGCTCCCCGTCATTGAGTCCGCAGTTCGGGAAAGGGATCCGCGGGGAGTCGTTGTCGTAGTGGCCCCAACCTCAAGCGGAGCCCGACGGATTGAGAAGCACCTGAAGACCGCGTTGCCCGAGTTACGCCTGGCCTCGGCGGACGCAGAGCAATCGGACGCGCAGAGGTATCGGGTCCACCTGCGCGCGATGGTTGGCGATGTCGACGTAGTCGTCGGGACCAGGTCGGCGGTATGGACCCCGATTCCCAACGGTGGCTCGATTGTCATCTGGGACGACGGCGATGATCGACTGAAGGAACGCCGCTCGCCTCGGTCTGATGCACTTGATATCGCTGTGGCTCGCTCACATGTCGAACGAATCAACCTTCTGTGTACTGGTTACTCACGCTCGGTTAAGGCGCAAGCGTTGATTCAGTCCACCTGGGCGAAAGATACGTCACCCGATCGAACAGTCGGCCTGGCACTGGTTCCCCGAATCCAAGTCTTCGATTGGGCCGACGCGGGGCGAGAGGGTGTATCGGGTCATTCGCGATTGCCTGACGCCGCGTACC
>JBATQJ010000169.1:0-12352 GCA_049291975.1 Scrofimicrobium sp. | reverse complement strand
AGGTGCTCCCGCCTGCAGAGCGAGAGCAATTCGAGCGGATGCGTGAGGCGTTTCTTGAGGCCAACCCACTCAGTGGACTTGAAGTGGAGGCTTTGGAGGCGTCTTTCTGGATTCCGACGGGAGACATTCCCGTCCGCGGTCGAGTTGATGCAGTCCTCAGAGATCAGGAAGGCAACTATCGACTAATTGACTGGAAGACAACCGGTAGCGCGAAGAAGCCCATACAACCCGACTGGGTTCGGTACTACGTTGCTCAACTCAGTGCGTACATCGCAGCGTGGGAACCCCGAGCTGAAGAGGAACAGGTTGGACTCAGTGCCGAACTCCTCTTTATCGCCCCAGACGGAACAGAGCGCGTCACGTTGGAGCAACTGCTGGAAATGGATGGGTGAGTCCTGTCGGCCGGAGAGAAGTTGGCTCCGGCTTCCTATGACTGTTCTTCCAACTCCACTCCGGCCACCGTGGCACCTGTTGGATTAGCGGGATTAGTAGATACGCCCAGCTTCAGGAGGGGCTCGTCTTCCGCAGTGAACTTGATCTCGACGACCTCTTCTTTAGGCGCGACCAGCAACTCTCCGGCTAAGTCCTTGTCTAGTGCTCTCAGCGCACTCACGCCGGCCTTGCGCCAGGTGGGGTCGTCAGCCTGGACTGCCTGGTCGTACCATTTGAGCGTCTCGATCTCCGCGTACAGTTGCGCCCTCGTCAGAAGGTGCAGATCCCGCGTTGTCCGCGCCCGCGAATAGGCGGCCTCAAACGACTCAAGGAACGCGTCATCCGCTCCATACATGAGCCACAACAGGTCCAGAGCCGGGTCGTCTACCCGCGCCCCGGTGAATCCCCTCATGCCCAGAACTGCGCCACCGTGAGCGACCTGAAGGTCGTGGGCGCTAAGGATTCCATGAATCGGGGTTGAATCGGCCTGCCAAAGAGCAGAATCCTTCAATGCGCCCATCCACCTGGTTCTCAGATCGGCGGGCAGCACAGAACTATGTTGCTGAACCAAACCGATGATCTGTTTCCGATTCTCTTCGGGAGTACTCAGCCTGCCCGTCGCCTCGAAGTAGGCATCACTTGGAAGATTATGAAGCTGTCCCAGCGCCTTGCCCACAGTTGAGGCCAGCGCACCAGCGCCGTTCAGGTATCCATCGACTCCCGGCTCTCCGCCCATGTGTGGATACACCAGGACCAGCGTTCCCGACTTCTGCCGCAGGACACCGGCCGGTACTGGAACACCGAACGGTAGCTTTCTCACGCTAACGTAGCCGTCGAGTAGCCCAAGAACCTGTAGCAGACGCTCTGCCTCATCCTTTGATAGCGAGGAGGACGTCGACCATATCTGCCAGTCCTGTCCCTTGTCATCAACGATCGTTACGATCGCTCCGCCCTCGGCCGCGACATAGTCCTTGGCCCCCAGGGCCTGAAGACCGGGGACTATGGCATTGGCCAGCGCCGCTAGCTCAAGTGCGGAGGGCGACGCGGGAACTGCTTTGGAACTCACCGTTCCAAGGTACCCAGCTACGGGCGCCAGACCCGCTTGGACGCGCCGCTCAAACTCGGTCCGGTAAAGTAGGGGCCGTGAGCACAGATTTCGGCGCTGCCATTGCGTCTTTACGCGGCGTCATGCAGAACGTCGAATCGGTTGCAGATCCGCAGCGGCTTGAGGCAAACATTGCCAGGCTTTCGGATGAGGCGGCGGCCCCCGATCTTTGGGATGACCCCGACGCGGCTCAGAAGGTCACCTCTGAGCTCAGTCACCTCCAGTCGGAGCTTGAGAGACTTCGCGCCATTGACGCTCGGATCGACGATCTTGAGGCCATGGTTGAACTGGCCGAGGAATCAGAGAGTGACGAGGAGCGCCAGGAGATCATCGTTGAGTGCGACTCTGACCTCGCCAAACTGCGCGACGATATTTCCGATCTTGAGATTCGGACCCTACTGGACGGTGAGTACGACGAACGGCACGCAGTGGTCACTATTCGCTCGGGCGCCGGAGGTGTGGATGCAGCAGACTTCGCTCACATGCTGCTTCGCATGTACCTGCGGTGGGCGGAACGTAAAGGGTACAAGACCACAATGCTGGACACCTCGTACGCAGATGTTGCGGGGATCAAGTCCGCGACGTTCGAGGTTGAAGCCCCGTACGCATACGGAACTTTGTCAGTCGAGTCGGGAACGCACCGCCTCGTTCGCATCAGCCCGTTCGATAACCAGGGGCGCCGCCAAACCGGGTTCGCCGCAGTGGAAGTGATTCCTCTTATTGAGACGACGGATCATATCGAGATTCCCGATACTGACTTGAAGATCGATGTCTTCCGCAGTTCGGGTCCGGGGGGCCAGTCCGTCAACACCACCGACTCAGCAGTGCGAATCACGCACCTTCCCAGCGGCATAGTCGTCTCGATGCAGGACGAGAAGTCACAGATTCAGAACCGCGCCGCAGCAATGCGCGTTCTGCAGTCACGTCTGTTGATATTGCGGCACGAGGAAGAAAAGGCTAAGAAGGACGAACTGAAAGGCGATGTAAAGGCGTCGTGGGGCGACCAGATGCGCTCGTATGTCCTTCAGCCCTTCCAAATGGTCAAGGATTTGAGGACTGAACACGAGTCCGGGAACACCCAGGCGGTGTTCGACGGAGACATTGATGACTTCATAAACGCGGGGATTCGCTGGCGGAAGCAGTCCCAAAAAGACTAGTTTTGCGCAGATTCATAGGATCACAGAGTCGCTCGCGGTGCGTGTCGATCGCGGAGGCTTCGCCGCGGGAACCTAGGCTGATTCAAGTCAGATGTTAAGGACGAGCACCATCGTCCCCAAGAGTGAGCAATGATTCGATTCGAGAACGTGACGAAGGTTTACGTGAAGGGCGCGAGCCCGGCACTGGACAACGTCACCCTGGAAATTGAGCGCGGAGAGTTCGCCTTTCTGGTCGGTAGATCCGGGTCGGGCAAGTCCACGATGTTGCAGTTGATCCTTCGTGAGCAGCGGGCGACCTCGGGCGAGGTTTGGGTTCTGGGGCAAAACCTCACCACGCTTCCTCAGTGGCGCGTCCCTAAGATTCGCCGCCAGATTGGGACGGTGTTTCAGGACTTTCGACTGTTGCCATCCAAGACGGTCGCCGAGAACGTGGCCCTGGCGATGCAGGTGATCGGGCGCCCCCGCCACACGATCAAGACCGAGGTCCCTGAAGTGCTTGAGCTAGTTGGACTAGAGGGCAAGGAGAAACGCCTTCCGACTGAGCTTTCAGGCGGTGAGGAACAGCGAGTAGCGATCGCCCGTGCCATGGTGAATCGCCCTCAGATTCTGCTAGCCGATGAGCCCACTGGAAACCTCGACCCTGAAACCTCGCTTGGAATCATGCGTCTACTCGACCGGATCAATCGCTCCGGCACCACAGTCGTTATGGCGACTCATGACGCGAAGATCGTTGACCAGATGCGAAAGCGCGTGATTGAGCTTGAGGACGGACGTGTGGTTCGCGACCAAAATCGGGGCGTTTATGGAGGGGGACTGTAACGATGCGTTTGCGCTTTATCCTCTCTGAGACCGGAAAGGGCCTGGCCCGCAACAAGGCGATGGCGGTAGCTGTTGTTATCGTCACCTACGTTTCGCTACTGTTTGTCGGCGTGGCAATGCTGGCGCAGATGCAGGTCAACACGCTCAAGTCTGACTGGTACAACAAGATCGAGGTGTCGATCTATATGTGTGCCACGGATGACAGTGCACCCTCGTGCGGGCTTGAAGAGGCGACCGAAGAACAGATAGATGATGTCCGACAGCGCCTCGCCTCGGACGAAATGTCCTCGTACGTAGCCGAGGTGTTCGAGGAGACCAAGGAAGAGGCGTATGAGCGGTTCCAAGAGAGATTCGCAGATAGCGCGCTGGGCGACTGGACGACCGCCGACATGCTCATGTTTTCCTTCCGAGTGAAGCTGGTCGACCCAGAGCAGTACCAGATCATCTACGAGGAGTTCAGCGGCAGTCCCGGTGTGTCAGAGGTGGTTGACCAGCGAGAGCTTCTGGAGCCGATGTTCAATGTTCTTGAGAAGGCAAAGGTAATGTCGCTCGGACTTGCCGGAATAATGGTCGTCGCAGCCGTCCTGCTGATAACAACTACGATTCGACTGTCGGCAATGAGTCGTGAGCGGGAAACCCAGATCATGCGTCTGGTCGGAGCTTCAAACCTATTCATCCAGGCCCCCTTCATGATCGAGGGTGCTATCGCTGCGCTGATCGGCGCGGGTTTGGCCGTCGGCACTCTATTTGCTGGGGTTGAACTGATGGTGAACAACTGGCTCTCCGGGTCCTTCCTCTGGGTTCAGTTCATCGGATTCCGCGAAGTTTGGCTCATAACTCCCGTTTTGGTCGCTGCCGCGCTACTCTTGGCACTGATAGCGTCTGCTTTCTCATTAGCTAAGTACACGAAGGTATAACTAGAAATGACGAAGCCCCGGAAGGCAAAGTCGGCAAGCGCCTCAGCGAGGCGCCGCATCGCGGTGGTCGGCGTCGGCCTGGTTACCTTCCTTATGGCCATTACCGGCTTGGTCGCTACAGCTCCGGCATTTGCGGAGAGTCGTTCCGATGTCGTTCGTGAGCGAGAAGAAAGCGAAAAGAAGATTGCGACCCTCAAGGGAGAAGCTGAGGGGATTGACGCTGACCTTACTGACATGGCAATTGCCATTGAGCAGAGCAAGATTGATGTTCTTGATCTGCAGGTTCAACTGTCGACTGCCGAACAGGAACTCGCGGACGCAGAACGCAAACATTCGCAGCTAGTTGACCAGCTTGTCGACGCTCAGACTCTGAAGACCGAGATTGACGAATCAATCAAGGTTTCAGAGCAGCAAGAGGGAGAACTCCAGTCAGCCGTTGGCAAGATGGCCCGCGAAATGTACCGCGGCGAATCAGTTTCCCCATTCCAAGTGGCTGTATCCACGGATGATCTGGGCGACATCAGCAGCCAGGCGGCCGCCGCCAGCGCCCTGGGTCGAGTCCAGTCGAAAGCAATGGATGAGGTCAGGACCGGACTGGTCGTCTCCGCTAACCAAGCGGAGAAGCAAAAGGCTGTTACCGAGCGCATTACCGATCTTGAGGCCAAGGCTGAACAGGCTGCGATCGACGCCGCTACGGCGCGTGACAACGTTGCAACTAACCTGGGTGCAGTTCAGACAAAGCTCGCTGAGCAAGAAACCCTTCAGGCGCAGTGGGAGGCTCGTCGGGGCGAAGTTGCCACCGCGATGACCACTGCCCAGACTGAGCGCACTGGTGCGATCGCGCGTATCGCCGCCATCGACAAGGCCGCTGCTGAAGAGGCCGCTCGGCAAGAGGCGGCGCGGCAGGAAGCGGCTCGGAGAGCCGCAGAGGAAGCCGCGCAGAATAACTCTGGATCAGGTAGTTCGGGATCCAGCGGTGGATACACGCCCCCTCCCTCAGGGGGCGCTGGTGCCGGGATGTTCGTGAACCCTCTGCGGACCAGCACCTATATCACCTCGTACTTCGGAATGCGTTGGCACCCGGTGGTGGGCATCTATGTCCTGCACGACGGGACGGACTTCAGTGCGGCGTGCGGCACTCCGCAGTACGCGGCTCGTTCGGGCACCGTCGTCGATGTCGGATACGACGGTGCAAACGGGCTGGGCTATTACGTGACGATCAACCACGGCGTGGTTGATGGAAGTTCGTACATTACCCAACAGATGCACTTTGGGTCGTGGCCCCCTGTATCTGTGGGCCAGTCCGTTGGTACGTCAACGGTGGTGGGTTACACCGGCACGACAGGGTTCTCGACGGGCTGTCACATGCACTTAAGCCTGTACTTGAACGGAACCGCGACAAGCATTCTGCCATACCTTTAGTCAGACCAAATCGGCCGAGGCATGTAGTATTACCATCCGGAAGTCTTCTGCACTTTCGTTGAATGAGCAATCGGATGGAGTCCTGTCGTGGTTAAGCCATGGAAGCAGCCGAAGCCCACTGAGGGTGAGCGGCGCAAGGCTGCCTCGGACGAAAAGAAAGTCGTTGCGAGGAACCGTCGCGCACGCCATGACTACGAGATTGAGGACACCCTCGAAGCCGGACTGTCACTAAGCGGTACCGAGGTCAAAGCACTTCGGATGGGCCGCGCCTCTATCGTCGACGGTTGGGTCGAATTCGACCGAGGGGAAGCTTGGCTCTACGGCGCTAACATCCCCATGTACTCTCAGGGTTCTTGGAACAATCACGCACCGACACGTAAGCGTAAGCTCCTAATGCATCGGTCGCAGATAGAGAAGTGGGAATCGCGTTCGCAGGCCAAGGGATACACGGTTGTTCCTCTTGAGCTTTACTTCATCGGAGGTCGCGCCAAGGTTGAGATTGGTCTTGGTCGAGGCAAGAAGGAGTACGACAAGCGCCAAGCCTTGCGCGAAGCCCAGGACCAACGCGAGGCGAAGCGGGAAATGAGTAACTACCTGAAGCGTCCTCAGCATCCGCGCTGAGTTATCATCGTTGCTCTTTTGTCACCAATCTTTCATTGATCCCTGACCTTGGGAGTCGTACGCTTGTATGTGCTCAAGAACCCAAGATCTGTGGGTTAAAGGTTCTGCGGCAGAGTGAAAACTCAATAGGGGATGATCGGTTTCGACGGTGGTTAACGATCGAGGAGAAGCGGGTCGAGGACGTGCGCTTATCTCGTAAACGACGCGTGCAAACAATTAAGTGCCAAACAGAACAGCACTGACTTCGTTCTCGCTGCCTAGTAGCAGCCAGAACCACTAAGTCCGTCACCCAGGAGATTGCTTCCTATCCTGGTTGTGGCGTCATCTAGGGGGCCACTGGGATTCCAATACGTCAGCGGTTGGAGTCCGACACTTAGTTGACTGAGCCCATTCAGTAGCAGGTCTGCATGATGCTGAGGGCCGAGAAATTATTCGCAGACTGCGCCCGGAGAAGACCTCGGGGTTGACTGTCGGACGGGGGTTCGATTCCCCCCATCTCCACTCTGAGGCCCCGTAACCATTGAGGTTGCGGGGTTTTCTTTGCAATCTCGCGGATTTCTGATCCCTCGGACGTTCTTGCTCCAGTGTGCAGGAATGCGCTGGGACAGGCTCACCGCTCCTTATTTCAGACAACAGGGAGACACACGATGCCTGAACCCGTGATGGTCCCCACCGCGGTCCCCGTCGAGGACTTTCTCGAGACGGTCGAACCCGCGGTCCGTCAGGACGACGCCCGATCGTTGGTCGATGAGATGGCCGCGCTGACGGGGCAGGAACCTGTGATGTGGGGACCGTCGATCATTGGATTCGGCGGTACTCATCTGGTCTATGGTTCCGGGTGAGAGGTCGATGTGCCGCTGCTGGCCTTCTCGCCACGCAAGGCGGCAATTGTCTTCTACCTGGAGGGCGGACCAGACTCCCACCGGGCGGCGCTGGACCGGCTGGGACCCCACCGGGAGTCCAAGGCCTGTGTCTACGTCACACGGCTGTCGCGGATCGACCGGTCCGTGTTGCATGAGATTCTCAGTGACTCGTGGGACCTGTCCGCGCGCACCTCCACAGTGTAGGCCGGCGCTGGGATCAGATCCGACTGCTGATTGGCGACGACGCGGACCACAGGTTCCGCGAAGAGAAGCTGGATGGTATCAGCAAACTGGGTAGCCTGATCGCATGGCTATGGCTATAGCTATGGCTCAGGTTGAAAAGGCGTTGATGGCCTTGGATCGGCGTGAACAGGCGGCGTTACTTCAGCGAGGCATTCGCAACCTGAACACGCGCTCCGAAGGCTTACAGCAGGACGACGTCGAGGCCGCATGGCGCGACGAGCTGAGCAAGCGGATTGATGATATTCACAGCGGTGCAGTTGAGCTTCTGGATTTCGATGAGTCCCACCGGCAGATTCGTGCGCAACTGATCTCATGCCGTCCAATCGGCGAGTGTCCCTCGGAGTGCACCGAGGTCGGTCTCAATGAGGAGCCGTCATAAGCAACAGGTCGGCCACCGCATGGAGTTCGACATCTACCCCTCAGCTCTAATGGAATGCCTCGGTGACTGGATACTGTCCCAGTCACCGAGGCATTTTTGTTTTCGCCGTCATACTCTGCCGTGGAGCGGGCCTTTTGCAAGACAACTCTGGAAACTGCTCTGCTGCGTTTCAGATAGCCCATTCAGAAACTTTTCCTAAAGGGGCTAACGGGGTGGAATACAGCGACTTGGAAGAATCCGTAACCGGAGTGAGCAGCCTCCTCGATAGCTAGTTACGGTTGTATCCGTGGCCACCACGAGTGTCGAGAGCAGCCTTCCACCATGCTTCTCTCGACAAGATAACGTCGTCATCGGTTCGGCTGTTGTAATTTTCGAGCAATGTATACTGAAAGTTGTCTTTGACGTAATCGAAGCCCTTGTCCGAGACGATTTTCATGAGTTCTTCATTACCACCGTGGCCGTTAGCCACGTATGCGGCCCAACGCTCCAATAGCATCTTATTTCTCGCGGTCGCTGAACCGACGTATAGCAAGCCTGTTTGCTTGTCCGCTATGACATAGACGCCTTTTTGGTTCGCTAGTGCGTTATGCCAGTCAGTTAAGTTGCCTTTGATGATCCGTTCTAGTTCACGCCACGGAAGGCAGATGTTGTCGTAACCAGGGAAAGGGTTGTCTTCGTAGATGTCGGGTAGAAGCTGAACCACTTCGATGGAATCAAAAATCTCCGGGGCGTTGCGAACACCGGCCTGCTCTTTGTGAAAGCGGACGATCAATCTTCCATAAAACGGGCGGAACTTTTCCCACTCTTCGCCCTCCCATCCGATCCCTCCGTTATAGATCCCAGTGTCCCTTGTGATTGTCTTCATCGTTGTCATGAGCCAAAGATCGTTATTCTGTGGAAGGCGCGCGAGACAGATAGCATATCCGCCGACGCGAAGCAGACTCCTTTCCTTTCGATTTAGGAACCACCCATTATTCACTTCGTCGGGGTCTCGCTTGAAAACTTCTATCGGATCCCAGACGGTACTTTCTTGTTGTGTACAAAACCTGATCTTTGTATTCGAGATTTCCTCGTGAGAGAGATTTAGAAGATCATTGAGCGTCAATGCTCTTTCGGTCATGTTCAAAGTTCTTTCGTTTAGGGTAAGTGGATTGTCGAAATTTCGATTAATCAAGTTCGATCAGCTGGTCTTCGTATGCAACAGGGTTGCGGGACTTATTGCGCTGTACGTGCTTGCCGAGCCAAGCACTATTCCGCTGCTCATTGACGGTGACAGAGATACGCCCCTCAACGTTCTCAAAACCCTTCTCGACTCCTTTGATTTGTCCAATCGCCACGACTTCGTTATCGGCGTCAACCACCACTAGATGGTTAGCTAGGATCGCCCGATCCGGGCGTGTTCGCCACCATTCACGTCCTCTCCGTAGGTAGTAATCGAATGCGTCGACCACATCCTCGGGCTTGTCTGCAACTCGTTCATCAAGGCGAATTATTAGCTCTGACATCTTCATACTCCGTCCACTCGTGGTCTTTATACTAAGTAGCTCTCTAGCTAACGTAGCTACTAGTATACTTGTATGTAAGTTAAAATGTAACCGCTTTGTGACACCGCTCAGTGTTCTGCTCTACCTTCATGGTTGCACGTTCTTTTGGCCGATCGGACGTGCAAACCCTAGCTCCAATTTTGCAGAATGTTGGGATAACAGTTGTAGATGTCCCAACATTTTTCTCTGTATGTCTGACTTGATTCTTAGCCCGTTTACACGGCACTGGTGACAGGAGATTCTTGTGACTTATTTCCTGAGGGAGTGCACCTGCGCGCTACGATTATGTTTGTGCGGGCTTCTATGATCGTGGGAATCTAAGATAGGTTCGGGGTGGGATTCTGTCGTGGCCGGAAGCCAGCGATAGACAAAGGAGAATCATGGAGATATCTGAATCGAGTCATCCACAAGAGGTAATGGTTCGACGATTAGGCCGTGAGGGAAAGGAACTCGCAGTCTTTGAGTTCGATGGGCGTCTTCGAGACCTGATGATTAGTAGCTTCCGTGAGGGGTACTTGACCACGGGGAACTACATGTCCGACGCAAAGGCTGTTTCCCCACAGAGCGCTATGTCGCTGGCTGTTGCCGGTGCTGCGGCCGGTGCAACGGTGCTGTCAAATTCCGTGTCATCCACGCTCTTTATGGCAACCGCTAACCCGGCCACGCTTATGACTCTGGGTAACGGTGTTGGAAGTGCCGTCATGGGTACTAGTGGAATTGTTGGCCAAGCAGCGTTTATTCCTGTCGCGGCTTCCCTACCGGTTGTGGCACCAATTCTGGCCATTCAAACACTGAACACTGTCGTCATGATGCAGCAGTTCAGACAGGTGGATCGCAAACTGGATGTCGTTAAAAATACGGTAGATAAAGTTATCGCTAGAATAGAAGCTACACATGCAGGAGAGCTCCTTTCAGCGTCAAGAATGGTCGACGAAGTGTATACGCGATACAGTCTTGAAGGGGCCTTTTCTCAAGATATGTTGGTGCGCCTCGCGTTGGCCGAACACGACATCAAGTCGCTTTCCATTCGTTTTCGGCAGCTAGTTGAGTCGCGTGACTTAACCGATATTAGCAATGCCAGAGATATTCAACAGGTAAACTATGACGCGCACAGCGCCATGCTCGCCTCATTTATGGAACTTCGTATTTCATATTTGCGAGCATGCGTCGATATGCAAGAGAATCCAAACTCAGTTAACGCGTCTTTGGAACATTTAAGAACCGCTATTGATGATGCGATTGTGTTCTGGTACCAGCTACAGAACCGCTCCCTTGAACTCAAGACCAAGATCGATGAGCTGGAAAAGGAAATCACGGGAATGCACTGGGTTGACCGCAATGTTCCAGGTTTGAAGGGAATCCCCAAGGAGAAGGAGCTTGCGGAGTTCAAGGAGGCTTATACCGCAACGATGGAGAGTGAGCGAGAGATTATAAGTGAGTTTCACTCATTGATCGAGTCCGCTCGCGACACCCGAAAGGCTCTAGATGAGCCTCAAGATGAAAATGTCTCACCCACATTGGTTTTTTGGCAAGACGAATCAGGTGAGCACTCATTTGTGACCGAGCAGAATATTATTTCTGCATGAGACATGAAGTCCGCATTTTGTGGGCAACTTGACTTGAGATGCTACACATGGCGATAACATGCAAATGAATAAGGCCTATTGCCATGGATTACGAACTTCTGCTTTGATTCACCTGTAATGTGGCTGACTTGCAGGAAATACTAACCCCCAGCAACACATTCTGACCAATAAGCCTGTTCCCTTGATGTGTCTGGGAGCATTCGATTTCTAGCCTTCCTATTGTGGAGTGTGGACCTCACTGAGTTCTTGGATAGCCCGGGGAATCGGCAATTTAAGGTAGTGTTGTGCTCATGAGTTAAGGACTAATTTGGCGTCATCTCACGGATCTAGCGGAGGAGACGATGGTCGATACGCCCATCACTGTGATCAGTGGGGCAAGACAAGTGGGCACGAGCACCTTGATGGGCCAGTTGCTATCCGGTCGTGACGCAAGGGTCGTTAACCTTGACAATCTTGCCGATCGAGAAGCTGCAAAGCGAGATCCAGACACTTTTGTCGCCCAGTATTCTGAAGGGCTCCTCGCAATCGACGAAGTCCAGCGTGTCCCTGAGCTTATGACAGCGCTAAAAGCCAACGTTGATCGCGATCGTAGTCCTGGGCGTTTTCTTATCACAGGGTCTGCCGATCTCATGACGCTACGAGGTTCACAGGAATCATTGCCGGGACGCGCAGAGACAATCCTTCTCGATGGTCTCAGCCAAGGCGAGATTGCGGGCAAGAAGGAGGATTTCGCCAGATTTGCATGGAATCTGACTGGAAGAGATACCCCGGATGGACAGTCGCAATACAGCCGTCGCGACTACCTAGAGTTAACCGTCACCCCGTCCTTTCCCGGTATGAGAGACGGCACTCTTCGAACTCGTTCACGCAGGCTCGGTAGCTAATCCCAGCGGGTATTGTCGAAAGACACGACCGACGTCACCGGTATTGCCCATCCGGATCGATTGACGTTATTACTGCAACTGCTCGCTGGACGAAATTCGGGCGAATTTGTGGCAGCGCGAGTGGGCCGTGAGATCAACATCCCTCAGCGTTCACTCCCGACCTATCTCGATGCGTTGAAGTCTGTCTATCTTGTACGTGTACTCCCCGGCTGGTCCAACAATGTGGCGAAAGGTGCCGTCGCGATTCCGAAGGTTGGCTTGAGTGACACTGGTCTTGCTGCTTATCTTGCGGGTGTTGATGCTGTAGGCCTTGAAGAGGATGTTTCTGCAACCCTTGCGGGCGGATTCGTCGAGGGGTTCGTACTGGGGGAGCTTAGTAA
>JBATQJ010000168.1:0-2908 GCA_049291975.1 Scrofimicrobium sp. | reverse complement strand
ACTACACCCGAGAGAGTGTGGGAGACTAGCACCCCCCCGCAAACCAAACAAAAAGCAGAGTCCCCGAACACACACAAAGTGTTCGGGGACTCACCACTTAAACCCAAACCCCACCGAGTCGTCAGCCCAATAGAAGCCGACACGGGCGGGCTAACTGGGGGTCGACCCCGATATGATTAGAAGTCGCCGAAGAAGGAAACGCGATCACTGAGGGGTGCTAATGGCTTTCTTCGATCTGCCGATCGAGCAACTACAGACTTACAAACCGGACGTTCGAGAACCAGCCGATTTTGATGATTTTTGGCGCGATACCCTCAAGGAGAATCCAGCCGCATCCGATCCGCTTGAGATCGCTAAGGTCGCTGAACATCTCTCGACACTTGACGTTTTTGACCTCACCATCCGTGGTTTTGGAGGCGAGCCAATCAAGGCTTGGTACATTCGACCACGCGCCACAACGCCGCTCGGAACAGTGGTTAGCTACATCGGATATGGGGGTGGTCGGGGGTTTCCAGAAGAGCACGTTTCATGGGCAACGGCGGGATTCTCAGAAGTCGTAGTTGACTCGAGAGGCCAGGGCGGTTCATGGAGTGCGGGCGGGGATACCGCCGACCATGGTGTAATGGAACCTGCCGCTAGCGGCGTGATGACCCGGGGGATTTCCGATCCTGATAACTATTACTATCGGCGGCTCTTTGTCGACGCAGCCAACGCGATTGTGACTGCCCGTGGTCTCGAAGGAGTTGACCCTTCGAGAATGGTTACTGCGGGTGGGAGCCAAGGCGGAGGTCTCTCCATCGCTGCGGCCGCCCTCGACTGCATGAGACAAGATGAGACAGTGCCGCCGCTAGCAGGAACTATCGCCGCGGTGCCGTTCCTCAGTCACTTCGAACGCGCTGTTGGATTGACGAACGACTATCCATACCAGGAAGTGGTTGACTATCTGAACACGAAGCGCGAGATGGTGGAGACGGCGTTCAACACCCTTTCCTACTTCGATGGGGTCAACTTCGCGAAGCGGATCAGGGGGAAGGGACTCTATTCAGTCGGTCTGATGGACACAGTCGTCCCACCATCAACAGTCTTTGCTTCATACAACTGGTTTGGCGGGGATGCGGAGATGGAGGTCTACCCCTACAACGGGCATGAGGGCGGAGGTCCGTACCAGGTGCGCCGAGAGATCGAGTGGCTCAGGACCCTCTTCAGCTAAGTCCTTGAGGAACTTACCAACCTCGAAAGTCTCCACTCGTATGGACGGAAAGAGCCGATTGGAAGCGGTCCTACCTCCTGTCTCAGGTTCGATTGGACTAGCTCGGCATCCCGTGCGAGGGACAGCGAACTCACGCCACCCCTCAGATTCAGGGGTGTACTTCCCAAGTTCATCTGCACCAGATATTCTCCCCGTGTGTATACCCAGTAGTTCTCGACTTCCGAGTCCAGGAACTCGACATCCGAGTAGATGAAGTCCGTGTTCGCATGACGCCAGTGGAGCAGAGCCCGGTAGAAGTTAAGGACAGAGTTCGGGTCTTCTGACTCGACGGCTACGTTCACGCGCAAATAGTCGTCGTCGCCCTCAATCCACGGCGTGGCTGGCCCAAACCCGCCGTGCTTCGTCGCGTCCCACTGAACCGGTGTGCGAGCATGGTCGCGAGTTCCTGCAAGGAGGCGCCCAAAGGCGTCGTCTTCGCTCATGTTCTGCGTCCACTCGGCAAACTGGTTGAGAGCCTCGACATCGCGCAAGTCCTTAATCGAGGCGAAGTTCTGGTTGATCATTCCCAGCTCCTGGCCCTGAAACAGGAACGGTGTACCTCGCAAAGTCAACAGGATCCCGCCCAACAACTTGCCAAGCGCCTCTCTATGCCGCGGATCTGGATTTACCTTTGAGATCATCCTCGGGTTGTCGTGATTCTCGAAGAACAGAGACATCCAGTACTGGCCCGAGTACTCGCGGAGCGCAGCCTGGTAATACTGCTTCAAGAAGTTCAGGTCATAGCGGTAGTCATCCAGCCGTGTGTGGCCTGGGGTCTCCAAGTGATCAAAGCTGAATACCAGGTCCAAATCCGGTCCATGAGGAGCAGTGATTTGTTTGCCCACCTGCAGACCGATGCCTGGTGTCTCTCCCACGGTGAAGGTGTTGTTCGGAGCGAAGACCCGTTTCTGCAACTCTAGGAGATAACTGTGCAGGTGTGGTCCGTAGAAGTAGTGTTCGATTCCACGGAAACCAATCACTTCGCCAATCAGCTTGTTCCCGTCCGGAAGTCCCTCACGTTTCGAGATGTAGTTGATTACGTCCAGGCGGAATCCGTCAACGCCGCGATCGACCCAGAACTGCGCAATCTTTGCGACCTCGTCCCGAACTGCGTGGTTGTCCCAGTTCAGGTCCATCTGTTTCGAGGAGAAGAGGTGTAGCGCCCACAGATCCTGCGTCGGATAGTGGTTCCAGGCGGGCCCGGAAAAGAATGACTCCCAGTTGTTCGGTGGTTCATCGCTTCCGTTGCCGTTTCGTAACAGGTAATAATCGCGGTACGGGGAGGAGGGATCAGCCAATGCCTCTTGGAACCACTCGTGTTCGTCTGAGGTGTGGTTGACGACGAGGTCGAGGATCACTTTCAACTCGCGCGCGTGTGCCTGTTCGACCAGTTCATCAAAGTCGTCCATGGTTCCAAACTCGGTCATGATCTTCCGGTAGTCGCGGATGTCATAGCCCATGTCATCGTTTGGTGAGTCAAAAATCGGAGACATCCAGAGTGCCCCGACTCCCAGGTCCTTGAGGTAGTCAAGTCGGGAGATGATTCCTTGAAGATCACCGATCCCATCGCCGTTGGAGTCTTGGAATGAACGAGGATATATCTGGTAGACAACCTCGTCCTTCCACCAGCTCCTCGTTGGGGGTTCAGAGATGGGGGAG
>JBATQJ010000167.1:0-13592 GCA_049291975.1 Scrofimicrobium sp. | reverse complement strand
CCCCACGCACACGGTTCGCGTGAATCGAGCCTGCCAAGAAGTCCCCCACGCACACATTCCTGCGGATGGCCCTGAACTGAGCCTGCCAAGAGGGTCCCCGCGCACATGGGTCGGGTGCCTTCGTCTGGAGCAAAGGAAGACAGGCATCAGAGGGTCCCCGCGCACATGGGTCGGGTGGGCCGAGCCCGTTTGGGGGTGCGCCACCCCCACGGTTGCGTCGTGGAAGGCTTTGGTTGCATTGGAGGTCTCTCGTCAGCAGAACGGGACGATCTCGACGGCGTTTCTCCCTAGCAAACGCTGACTAACCGCTCCCAACGCAACCAAAGCTCTCTATGGCGCACGCTGGGTCCACGGAACTCGTCAAAACCGGTTAAAGCAAGATCCCCGGCTCTTTCAAACCGGGGATCTTGTCTTGTTTGGTTCACTTGCGGATTATCGCGAGCTAAGAAACTAAGCAACTTGCCACTCGCCGATTATCGCGGGCGCAAAAGCCTGAGCCTCTCGCGTAGCTTCGCCTAGCGCTTCGAGGCCCACCACTTGAGAGCACTCTCGCGCAACGCTACGCCTAGCGCTTCGAGTACTGCGGCGCCTTACGTGCCTTCTTCAGACCGGCCTTCTTACGCTCAACAGCGCGAGCGTCGCGGGTCAGAAAGCCAGCCTTCTTCAGCGCCGGACGATTGGCCTCACGATCAATCTCGTTCAGCGCACGGGCCACGCCGAGGCGCAGCGCGCCGGCCTGTCCTGAAGGACCGCCGCCCTTGATCAGGGCAATAACATCAAAACGTCCCTCAAGGTCCAGTAGGGCGAACGGTGCGTTCACGGCCTGCTGGTGCAGCTTGTTCGGGAAGTAGTTCTCGAGGGTACGACCGTTAATCGTCCACTCGCCGGTGCCGGGAACCAGTCGGACGCGAGCAATAGCCTGCTTGCGACGACCCAGGCCCGCGCCCGGTGCGGTGATCGAGGCGCCAGCTCCAGGAGCAGCCGTCTCGGTTTCACTGGTGTACGAGCTGGGGACGACTTCCTCGTCCAGCTCCAAAACTTCGGTGGTCTCAGCCACGATTCTCCTAAATAACTTAGGTAGCCCGCGTTACTGGGCGACCTGCTTCAGCTCGTAGACTTCCGGCATTTGTGCCGCGTGCGGGTGGTCAGGCCCTGCGTAGACATGCAGTTTTTTCGCCTGAGCGCGTCCCAGTGAGGTGTGGGGAAGCATTCCCGTGATCGCCTTTGAAACGGCGCGCTCGGGGTTCTTCTCCATCAGCTCGCGGTACGGGGTGGCCCGCAGGCCGCCCGGGTAACCAGAGTGGCGGTAAGCCATTTTCTGATCCAGCTTCTTGCCGGTAAGTACGACTTTGTCAGCGTTGATGACGATGACGTTGTCGCCCATGTCCATGTGAGGAGCAAACGTCGCCTTGTGCTTGCCGCGCAAAAGGGCAGCAACCTGGGCCGACAGGCGTCCAAGAACGGCGTCGCTGGCATCAACGACGTACCACTTCTTGTCTGCGTCGCCTGGCTTCGGTGAGTAGGTGCGCACTAGATAGCCTTCAATTCTTTTGTTCATGGAATCGCTCCGGGCAGCCTTGCGGGAGGCGCACTTTGCGATTCACGGTAAAAGTCGCTGTTGAGCGGATACCCCTGCGGGTCGCGCTGCCAACGAGTGGGATTGAGTCAGCAGAGCTCACGCACAACTCCTTGAGTTTACCGATGTGGCGTCGTCAAGACCAAAGTCGGAGGGCAAAGTGTGCGCGAGTCCTCACGCCCTCAAACTCCGGAATCCTAAAGGGAGCAAATACGGCCGGACCTGTTGCGTCTGCCTGATCTAGTTTTTTCGATACGTCCACCCTATCGGGTTTTCCGGATACCGGTGTGCTATCGTGAAATCCAGATAGGAGGACCATGAAGTACACCGCACCCCTAGACACCATTGGCTCGTTTGGTTTGGCTCTGCAACAAGCCCGCTTGGCGCAAGGCAAGTCTCAAAGCGACATCGCTCGGGAACTGGGCATTGCTCAAAGCGCTATAAGCGAAATGGAAAGCGGCCACGGAACCCTCTACCTGCGTCGCTTGCTAGACATGGCTCACGCGCTTGGTCTCCAGCTCTCTGCCAGCTGGGAGGACTTGGATGCGCCTCGCAGTTGAACTTTACGGAACCAGGTTGGGCCAATTGGTTGGCACAGAACGTGACTTCGACCTGGCGGTTAGCAGCGAAGCCCTGCAGCGCTTCGGCGTCAACTCAACCGTGTGGTCCCTCATTGCTCCCCTCGGGCCCCATCCCCGCCGCGACTTGGCCCAGCGAAGACGGAACTGGTTTCGCGAGCTGCTGCCGGAGGGTGATCAGCGCACCTTCATGTTCGCCAACGCAGGTCTACGCGACCATGAAACCCTCGGGTTCTTGGCACGCTACGGCCGCGACGTTGCTGGCGCACTCCAAATCTGGGACCTGGATGACCCCACGGAGCCGCGAACTCCCAAACTACGCCCGGTCACTGAGTCCACCGTCGGTTCTTTGCTCTTGGACCAGTCAAATACTCCGCTGGCCAACGACCCATGCCTAGGCAAGAGTTCCCTTGGCGGCGTTCAGCCCAAAATCGTTCTAACCAAAACCGAAAGCGGGTGGGCCCAAGCCCTCGGGGGCTACCCTACTACTCACATTTTGAAACCACAGCTGGAGGGTCCCTATCGTAGCGTGATCTTTGACGAAGAGTACGGGAACAGACTGGCCCGAAGAATCAATCTCGCCAGGTATTTCACGGAGATCCGGCAGTTCGGTACTACCAGCGCGCTGGTAGTTGAACGTTTTGACCGCGAATCAGGCGAGCGCATCCACCAAGAAGACTTCAACCAGATCCTTGGCGCTTCGGGCAACGAAAAGTACCAGGAGCTTGGAGGACGGGTATCCCTTCGAAGGATAGCGTCAACGCTGGCACGCTTTGCTAATCCTCGAGAAGCCAGGGCTCTGGCGCGCATGGTGGTCTTCGCCACGGCAATCGGGAACCTTGATATGCACGCGAAGAACATCAGCGTCCTGCATCCGGTCTCTGGGCCACCGCGACTGGCACCCGCGTACGACAACGTTCCCCAGTTGCACATGCCCACTGACGGACGCATGGCGCTTTCCATAAACGGGAAGTACCTCCACCGCGATATAACCGGACGTGACCTGGGACTGGAAATCACCTCTTGGGGAGTCCGAAATGCCGACAGCCTGGTCCAGGCGGAACTGGCAGAAATCGCAGCAGCTGCCGAGCAAGAGACACCGCTTCCCACAGCGGCAGACGGCCTTCGGGACAGCATCCTCGCCACCACCCGGAGGCTCGCAACAGAGTAGCGTAGTCAGCGCAGCCACGCCGTTATTCTCGCTTCGCCAAACTAAGGCAGTTGCCCGTAGTCGGCTTCATCCATGTGATCGAGGCGCCCCTGAAAAGGTGGCTCCTGGCGATGTCGATCTCCTCGAACCAATGGCGGCCTGGACCCACCTTGGTAGGACCTGCTGACCGAACTCGGTCACTTGGAAATGCCACGCGCGCAACTCTCGGCTCATCCGCAGCAGGTCTCTGAGATGTCGCGGACCCGTCGCGCCTGCTCGCTGCGCTTCGCCCATTCCTCTTCCAGTGGATAGTCAACGCGAACGAGGGTGAGTCCCCGAGCCGGTGCTATCGGTACTCCGTGACTCCGGCTTGGGTGTTGTATGAGGGAGGCCACCCACTCCGGATCCCGCATTCCTCGACCCACGTCAACTAGGGCTCCGACGAGGGATCTCACCATCGAGTGGCAGAACGCGTCCGCCGAGACTTTGATCTGAATGGAGCCTTCCCGGCGGGTAACGTCCAGCTGAGTGAGCGAGCGAATAGTTGTCGCTCCTTCGCGCGGCTTGCAGAAGGAGAGGAAGTCGTGAGTGCCGAGGAGTACCTCCGCCGCAACCTGCATCTCGACGGCATCCAGGTCGGAGTATGGACTCCACCAGGAGTCGGCACGGCTGATCGGGTCCCGACCCTCCCGTTGATCCACGATCTTGTAGACGTAGTGCCGAGCGAGGGCGGAAAACCTCGCGTCGAAGTCATCCGACACCGCCGCGATCCGATGGATAACGAGATCGGACATCCCCCTGTCGCGGAATGGTGCAGGAGCGCCGGTCCAGGATCTGCGTCCCGATCCCTCATGAACGTGAGCACCAGAATTCGCAGCGGGCGGACTCCCGACGGCCGGGTCTTCCCCACGGGCCAGGCCGGAGTACCTCGCCGAAAGCAGTCGATTCAGGCGGTCGCAAAGACGATTGAGATCTGCGGCGGCTGGCGCACCCGAAGGAATGTCGGCGTGAGCAACCTGGTGGGCGGCATGCACTCCGGCGTCTGTGCGACCCGCGACAGTCAGCCGGATCGGTTCACGGAACACGGTCGCTAAGGCTTCCTCGATCTCCCCTTGAACTGTGCGAAGCCCATCCTGGGTGGCCCACCCGTGGAACCCACTCCCCTCGTACGAAAGATCAAAACGAACCCGCTGAGTATCACGTGTGGTCACCGAGACCATTATTTCATCCGTCTCGGTTTCGGGACTATGCGCAGGCCCGGCATCCACGTCCGCCCGGACACAGTCACGGCCCGGATCGCCGCAGTCGACCTCAACGACGGGAGTTTGCTTCTGGGACGCGGTCGCGCCGCTCACTTGCGCCCCGCCAGGTCCCAGGCGCGGACGCCACCGGTCATACCGGCCTCGTTCCCCACGTACTCCACCTCGGCGGGCATTTTGGAACGCTGGTACTCGGTGATGCAACGGGCATTGCCGCCACCGATGTAGAGGCGGTCCCAACGGTAGACAGGTTCGAATCCCTCGATCACGCGGCGGACACGGCGGGACCAGTGGGCGTCACCCAGGCGAAGGCGCTCGTGCTCCCCCAGGTAATCGTCGTAAGTCAGTCCCCAGCGAACCAGTCCCTGAGAAAGCTCAGCATGTGGGGAAAGAACTCCGTCGAGGAAGATCGCATTTCCCAGCCCTGTTCCCAGGGTGATGATCATTTCGAGGCCCACTCCCTCAACGGAAGCGGCACCTGCAACCTCGGCGTCGTTGAGGACGAGGACTGGTAACCCGAGTGCTTGCGATGCGGCCTCTCTCATCTTGAATCCGGACCACGCACGCTCAAGTCGCGGCACGATCTTCGAACGAGGTCCCTGCTTGGTGACGTAGTGCGGGGTTGCAATCACCTCGCCATTTCGGATCATGCCGGGCATGCCAACCGTGACACGGTCGGCTTTGGGGAGCTGGCGGGCAAGATCGACAAAGGTGGATACCAGTAGCTCGGGCGGCAGAGGGTATGGCGTGGGCGTCCGAATCGGCCCTTCGATGTTCACGCCGTCGGGTCCTAGGACGGAGGCTTTAATGCCTCCTCCCCCGCAGTCAATGCAGAGGGTGAGCGGCGCTGAGTCTGGCATGTCCCAAATCTACCGGACCCTCTACGGCGTCGGGCACCCCAAATGAGAGGCACGGAACCAATCCAGACGCGTTGCGCACCCCAGATGAGGGGCGCAACCAGGATGACAGTACGCTCTCAACGAGCCCTCGCCACGTCTAGGGGGCGCGAGCCAAACTGCATGTGTTGAGCCCCGTTGTCGACCACCGGCTTCTCTGCCAGGGAATATGGTTGTATTCAGCATTTCAGAAAGGGGAGATCATGGGAGCAATCAACCTAATTGCAAGGATCGACGCATACGAGGACACGGCCGACAGAGTCCACCATCTCTTGGTCGAGTACGGAAAGCACGTGCTGACTATGGACGGCTCACAGCGGTTCGAGGTATACCGCGACAGGGACAACGCGCTCCAGATCGTCGTAATTGAGCGCTACCGCGATGACGAGGCATTCGCGGAACACCTGGCTGACCCGGAGAACGAGGTCTTGAATGGCAAGCTCACGGAGCTTACCGACGGAGGGTCAACACTGCAGTTCCTCACAGAGAAATGAAGTACTCAGAGAGTCCAGGTAGCTGTTCGTAGTTTGGGTTGCGCGTTGTGCCGCACATGGACGAAGGCCGTGCTGGCGCCGGGGCATGCAGGCCAAAACTGGGGGTGTCGGCGAGCAAGTCGTCGCCGAGGCCTCAGGTTTTGGCCTGACACAACGTGCACGCAGAGCTCTTGAGTCCGTCGGGCGAACTCGACCCCAAAAAGCCGAAAAGAACGAGTGGGTCCCGATCCAGAATCAACTGGACTGGCACCCACTCATTTCAGTGAAGTCAGCGCTTGCCACGAGGGCAGTACACCGCAGAGGTGGGGCTACTTAGCCTCTTCCTCCGCGACTTCTTCCTCGACCGCAGAAGCGTCGCCCTCTTCAACGACGGCCTCGGCAGCCTCTTCAGCTACTTCCTCGGAACCGGCCGCGGACTCAAGATCCTCGGCGACGGTCTCCTCGGCCTCAACCGGAGCTTCTTCAACCTTTTTGCTCTTCTTCGCAGCAGCTTTCTTCGCCGGAGCCTCAGCTGCCTTGACGGTCGCCTTCTTCATCACCGGCTCGGTAATGATCTCGATAACGGCCATAGGAGCGTTGTCACCCTTACGGTTTCCGATGCGAGTAATGCGGGTGTAGCCGCCGTTACGCTCCGAATCGATTTCAGGAACGATCTCATCGAACAACTGGTAGATGGCGTCCTTCGAACGGATCTTCCGCGCCACGATACGACGGTCGTGGATGGTTCCGCTCCTGGCCTTGGTCACCAGCTTCTCGAAGTAGGGTTGCAGCAGCTTCGCCTTCGCCTCGGTAGTGGTGATCGAGCCGTTCTCGATCAGCTGGGTAGCAAGATTCGAGAGAATCTTGCGCTGGTGTGCTGCGCTGCCACCCAGACGGGGGCCCTTTTTCGGAGTGGGCATTTGTGCTCCTGTTTAGTGTTTTGAGTCTTAAAGTTTGTGCCGGGCGATCTGCCCGGACGCTCAGAATTCCTGGTTATCGCTGAAGATGGAATCATCGACCGAGATGCCAGTCGGCATCTGCGAGTCCTTGAGAGCCATGCCTAGGCCAGCCAGGGAAACCTTGATCTCTTCAATCGACTTGGTACCGAAGTTGCGAATGTCGAGAAGGTCAGCCTCAGAGTGAGCAACCAGTTCGCCAACCGTCAGGATCCCACGACGACGCAAAGCGTTGTATGAGCGAGACTGAAGGTTCAGGCTCTCGATCGGCAACGCCAGATCAGCAGCAAGAGTCTCATCCGTGGTGGTCGTGCCAATCTCGATGCCCTCGGCCTCGACGTTCAGGTCACGGGCCAGGCCGAACAACTCAACCAGGGTCTTACCAGCGGATGCAACAGCGTCGCGCGGCAGAATCGAAGGCTTCGTTTCGACATCCAGGATCAGCCGGTCAAAGTCGGTGCGCTGCTCAACGCGAGTTGCTTCAACGCGGTAGGTGACCTTGAGAACCGGGGAGTAGATCGAGTCGACCGGAATCGCATCGTAATCGTCGTCCGAGTGCTTGTTCTGGGCCGCGGAGACGTAGCCACGGCCGCGCTCAACGGTCAGTTCAAGCTCAAGCTTGCCGTGCTCGTTGAGGGTGGCAATCCGCAGGTCCGGATTGTGGATCTCGATGCCTGCCGGAGGAACGATGTCGCCCGCCAGCACCTCACCGGGGCCAGACTTGCGAACGTACATGTCAACGGGTTCGTCATTCTCAGATGAGAGAACCAGCTGCTTCACGTTCAGAATGATCTCGGAGACGTCTTCCTTGACACCCTCGATGGTCTCGAACTCGTGCGGCACACCTTCGATGCGAACCGAGGTGACAGCTGCACCGGGGATCGACGACAGCAGGGTACGACGAAGGGAGTTACCAAGGGTGTATCCGAAGCCGGGCTCAAGGGGCTCAAGGGTGAAACGGGAACGGTTGTCCGAAACGACTTCTTCAGTCAGGATGGGTCGCTGTGCAATCAGCACGTTCGGTTCCTTTCTTCTCGACGCCCGCCATATGACGCCGATTTTAGGACTCCGCCGAGGCGGAAGAGGGAGGATTCCTGGTTGTTACCAGCCCGACGCAGATGGCCTCCACGTCGGGTCGGTGAAAAGCAATTAACCGCGGCGACGCTTCGGAGGACGGCAGCCGTTGTGAGCCTGAGGGGTGACATCCTGAATGGAGCCAACCTCAAGTCCGGCAGCCTGGAGTGCACGAATCGCGGTCTCACGACCAGAACCCGGGCCCTTCACGTAAACGTCAACCTTTTTCATGCCCTGGTCTTGGGCGCGACGAGCAGCAGCTTCAGCAGCGAGTTGCGCAGCGAACGGGGTCGACTTACGCGAGCCCTTGAAGCCCACCTGTCCGGACGAGGACGATGCAATCACCGCACCGGTCGGGTCCGTGATAGAAACGATTGTGTTGTTGAAGGTGGAACGAATGTAAGCGTTCCCCTGAGCGACGTTGCGCTTTTCCTTCCTACGCGGCTTCCGCGCGGAAGATTGAGACTTTACAGCCATCTTTTCTTTCTCTCCTACAAGATTCCTGGGGCACCCGGGTTACCGAGTAACTACCTCTACTTGGCCTTCTTCTTACCGGCAACCGTGCGCTTTGGGCCCTTGCGGGTGCGAGCGTTGGTCTTGGTGCGCTGACCACGGACCGGCAATCCGGCGCGGTGGCGGCGACCCTGGTAGCTACCGATTTCGATCTTGCGGCGAATATCTGCCTGAACCTCACGGCGCAGGTCACCTTCAACCTTGTAGTTCGAGTCGATGTACTGACGAAGCTTAACCAGGTCCTCTTCCGAGGCATCCTTGACGCGAAGGTCAGGGCTAACACCTGTTGCTTCCAGCGTTTCTTTAGCGCGGGTCTTGCCCACACCGAAAATGTAAGTGAGCGCAACTTCCATCCGCTTTTCGCGGGGGAGGTCTACGCCTGCAATACGTGCCATTACTGCTGCTCCATATTTAGTTCCGAAGGTCGTCGCCTGCCTACCACTTCTGTGGCCCTGGCCTTCGGACCAGGGGTCCGGGCAATTCATGCCCGGTCGACAGACGCTTACTTTTGCGTAGAGCTAGCCCTGACGCTGCTTGTGCCGAGGGTTCTCGCAAATCACCATGACGTTGCCGTGGCGACGAATCACCTTGCACTTGTCACAGATCTTCTTGACGCTTGGCTTTACTTTCATTACTGTTCCTGTTTCCACTAGGAGTGGGTCTTCACCACCACCGGTTACCCGAGGCGGCCAAGGCGATCACCTGTATCGGTAGACGATCCGTCCGCGAGACAGGTCGTAGGGGCTCAGTTCAACAACCACACGGTCTTCGGGAAGGATGCGGATGTAGTGCTGGCGCATCTTGCCCGAGATATGAGCCAAGACCAGGTGACCGTTCTCAAGTTCGACACGGAACATCGCGTTGGGGAGCGCTTCAACAACGCTTCCCTCGACCTCGATTACGCCGTCCTTTTTCGCCATAAAACTCTGCTAATCCTTCTTCTGGTGCGTGTTAGTGGACGTGAGTATGCCCGACAGATAACCCTAATACAGGCCTAACCTGGCACGAAACCCCGCAGGGGCAATGGTTAGCGAACTCACGCAAACACGCCGTGCGTATTGTGCCATCCGCTCTTCAGAACGTCTGCGGGCTCTTAATTGACCCGCGCTGCGCGAGGGTGAAAATCGCTCCCCGATCGTTTCCGCAGAGCGGCTGGCGAAATCACTTATCTGGATACGACGGACAGGTTCTAGACGAAGGATCTTATTGGGGTTATCCCCCAGGGTGTCAAGCCTGCCTTTCCCGCGTCCGGGGCCGTTAGCACCGAGATCCCCTCGTTCGTGATCGCGATTGTGTGCTCCCAGTGCGCCGAAGCCAGACCGTTGACAGTGACAACCGTCCAATCATCCGCGAGGGTCGCCGACGTCTGATCCCCCTCCGTCAGCATCGGCTCAATGCAGATTGTCGTGCCCGACCCGATCTTTGGACCCCTGTTTCGGGTGCGGTAGTTGTAGACCGTCGGGTCCTCATGCAGATGATTCCCAATCCCGTGCCCGGTGTACCCCTCAAGCAACTCTGGGGTCCAGCCGTATTCCAGGCCCTGCGCCTCGACATCGTCCTCGATCGCGGCACTGATGTCACCGATTCGTTTGGCGCTCACCGCTGCCGCAATCCCTGCCCACATCGAGTGTTCGGTAATGGCAGAGAGTTCACGACGTTTCTTGTTCTGCTCCTCGTCCGGACCGTCCAAGACCACGGTGAATGCAGCGTCTCCGTGCCACGGCAAGCCGCCTCGTTCGATCACCGCGCCGCAATCGAAGGAGACGATGTCCCCGGGTTCCAGAACCCTGGGTCCAGGAATGCCATGAACAATCTCCTCGTTCACCGAGATACAGACCGACCCGGAGAAGCCGTTGTAGTTCAAGAAGTTGGGTTTTGCGTCGTGTGCGAGGGTGACATCGTAGACCAACTGGTCCAGTTCCTTGGTGGTTAGTCCCGGCTTTGCTGCCTCACGCAATGCTGTGTGAACAGCGGCGACCACCAGTCCAGCCTCACGCATGTATTCCAACTGCTGGGGGGTCTTTCCACCGGTATGACCGAACGCCACGATTATTCCTTCGCTCTGTTTCTCGAACCTAGTTCAATCTACCCGTTGAAAAGACGAGGATCCCCGCTCCGCGAATACTGAGCGCCCCTTATCCTTCGTTTCTAGTCACACTCGGGGCAACTAGAGCCTCCAGGATACTGGGAGTGCTCGCAGACGTTGGTCTAAGCCAGTTTGCGGGCCTTCAACGCCTTCAGCATCTCCGCAGCTACCTGTTCCTTATTGCCCGAGGCATCCACGACATCCAGTAGGTCCTGGTCCGCGTAGTAGGTCGCAAGAGGTTCCGTCCGCTCGGCGTATACCTCCAGGCGATGCCGGAACACATCCTCACGGTCATCGCTCCGGTTCTCCTCAGCTGCGCGGGTCATGAGGCGCTGAATCAGCTTGTCCTCATCGGCAACCAGTTCCAGAACGGCGTCGATCTCGATGCCCTCTTTCGCCAGGGCATCCCGCAGAATATAGGTTTGCTCAAGTGAACGAGGGTACCCGTCCAGCACAAATCCGCCCTTAACATCGGGTGCAGAGAGCCTCGCCTGCACCATCGGGTTAGTCACCGAGTCAGGAACCAGTTCCCCGTGCTCAATGTAGCGTGCCGCCAGTTTCCCCAGTTCAGTCTTATCCTCAATGTTCGCCCGGAAGATCTGTCCTGTCGAAATCGCAGGAACCCCCAGGAACTCTGCAAGCCACGCCGCCTGCGTTCCCTTCCCGACTCCGGGAGGGCCAAAGAGGATAATCGCTGTCACTTCAAGAATCCCTCATAATGATGCTGCTGCAATTGGGAGTTGATTTCTTTGACGGTCTGGAGACCGACACCAACCATGATCAATAGCGTAGTACCTCCGAACGGCATCTGGTTCGAAGCGAGCTTCATTGGAATCATTATCAGTGAAGGAATGATGGCGATGACAACCAGATAGATGCCGCCGGCGAAGGTTAGACGGTTCACTACATAGCTGAGGTACTCGGCAGTCGGACGACCGGCGCGGTATCCGGGGATGAAGCCTCCGTAGCGCTTCATGTTGTCAGCGACCTCATCCGGGTTGAACGTGATCGAGGTGTAGAAGTACGCGAACGCGAAGATCAGTAGCGCGTTTGTGAGCATGTACCACAGGCCCTGGGGGCGGAAGTTGAAGTTGATCCACTGCACCCAGCCGGACATCGGATCCCCGAACTGTGCGATCAGCGGAGGTAGACCCAGGATCGAGGTCGAGAAGATGACCGGGATAACACCAGCCATGTTGATCTTCAGCGGAATGTAGGTGGTAGTTCCGCCGTAGGTGCGACGCCCAACCATCCGCTTTGCGTACTGAACCGGAATACGGCGTTGCGCCTGCTCAACGTAGACAACCGCAACGGTGACCAGCAGGATGATCGCGAGGATCATTAGCACGATCCCCCAACCGCGAGTACGACCGATGTCGATGAGGCTCATCGGCATCGTCGAAACGATACCGGTGAAGATCAGCAGTGACATTCCGTTACCGACACCGCGCTCGGTGATGAGTTCACCGAACCACATGATGACGGCGGTGCCCGCGGTCATAACCAAGACCATGAACAGATAGGTAATAAAGCTAGCGTTAGGAATGACGTCGGTGGTGCATCCGGGGAACATCTGACCCGAAGCAGCCATCGAAATCATGGTTGTCGACTGCAGAACCGCAAGGAAGATAGTCAAGTAGCGGGTGTACTGTGTCAGCTTTGACTGACCCGACTGGCCCTCTTTATGCAGGTCCTCAAACCTTGGCACCGCAACCCGTAACACCTGGATGATGATCGACGCGGTAATGTACGGCATGATCCCCAGCGCGAAGATCGAAAGTGACTTCAGCGCACCACCGGAGAACAGGTTGAACATGTCCAGCAGGGACGATTGGTCCTGCATGGCCGAGCACTCACTGATTGCCGCTGCTGAGACACCCGGGGTTGGGATGAAGACTCCCAGCCGGTAAAGCGCCATGATCAGTAGCGAGAATAGGATCTTCTTACGAAGCTCCGGCGTGCGGAAGGCCTGGGCGAATGCGCTTAGCAAGCTTCCTCCTGGACTGTCGACCAGAGATACCTCTGGCTATAAAGAATAACTGTTGTAACGCGACCAAAGGGAGGGCGCCAAAGTGGTGCCCTCCCCTAGGCCATAATAGCTACAGCTTATCGAACAGATAGGCTGCCGCCAGCGTTCTTGATTTTTTCCTCAGCGGTAGCTGACCACTTGTCAGCAACCACATCGAACTTTGCGGTAACGTCTCCGCTTCCAAGGACCTTGACGGGTTCACCCTTACGGACTGCGTTCTTTGCAACCAGATCCTCAACGGTGACGGTGCCACCTTCGGGGAACAGCTCCTGCAGCCTGTCGAGGTTTACCACCTGGTACTCAACCCGGAACGGGTTCTTGAAGCCGCGAAGCTTCGGCAGACGCATGTGCAGCGGCATCTGGCCGCCTTCGAAGCCGATACGAACAGTGTTTCGCGCCTTGGTGCCCTTGGTGCCACGCCCTGCCGTCTTGCCCTTTGAACCCTCACCGCGACCCACGCGGGTCTTGGCGGTCTTGGCGCCCGGAGCAGGAGCCAGGTGATGAAGCCTTACGACCTCACCCTCGGCGGGGACGCTGACGTTCTTCTTGGTCTGTGCCATTGTCAGTCAACCTCTTCCACGTCAAGCAGGTGCCTCGCTGTGTGGATCTGACCCAGCACAACTGGGGTATCCATGCGTTCCGTGCTCTGACCGATCTTGCGCAGTCCGAGGGAGCGCACAGAATCGGCGATGTTCTTCTTCTGACCGGAAACGGACTTGGTCAGCGTGATCTTCAACTTTGCCATTACTCGCTCACCCCTGCGGTGGCTTTCTCGGCTTCCTTCTTCTCAGCCTCAGCCTTGCGCTCCGCCTCGCCAGCGGCGCGCGCCGCGAGCATGGTGGTCGGTGCGACGCGTTCGAGGGGAAGCCCGCGGCGCGCCGCCACTTCCTCCGGCTCCTCAAGCTGCTTTAGCGCGTCAACGGTTGCGTGAACAATGTTGATCGCGTTCGAGGAACCGAGCGACTTCGTCAGCACATCGTGGATGCCAGCGCACTCTAGTAC
>JBATQJ010000166.1:0-4088 GCA_049291975.1 Scrofimicrobium sp. | reverse complement strand
GGGAGACTTCTACACAGATCCAACGGTTCAACCGAACCACATGTACACCAAGGATCTTGGCAACATGAACTATGACGAGGTCATGGCTTCGGTGAAGAACAACGTCAGAACTGACATTCGGAACGCAGCGGCAAATGGGGTGCGTGTTGAGTATCTGGGGCCGGACGACTTTGGGATTCTGCGGGCGATCCTCGATCACACCGAGGATCGAACCGGGATGCCGCCTATTACCGATGAGAACCTTGGACGCTGCCGGGACATGATGGTCCAGATGGGAACCGCTCGCTACCTCTTTCCGGCCGCCGTCTTGGACACCGGGGCGGCACTCAAGTCGATTGGTGACGAGCTGAGGGTGGTTGAGGCCGAGATGGCAGCGTTGCAGCCGGATGAAGAGGGTGGCGCTCCGACGAAGAAGCAGCAGAAGCAGCTGAAAGAGCTTCAGTTTCGCTATGACGCCCAGCAACGCAGGCGAGACAAAACATTGAAGGTCCAGCAGGAGCGAGGGGAACGGGTCATCCTGACGGCCAGCCTTTTCGTGGAGACTCCCACGGACCTCATCTATCACCACTCCGGCGCATACGCCGATCTCGCGAGTTTTCGAGGCATCTACGCCATCCATGAGGCCATGCTTCGCCATGCGGTCGATAACGGCCTTCGCTGGTACAACATGCACGCGGTCCCTGATCTTACGGACGAGGATGGACCCGGTTTGGGTGTACTCGACTTCAAGCGTCATTTTCAGGGTGACGTCGAGGAACTGGTGGGAACATATGAGTTTGCGTTAAGGCAATTCTTGGCCAAGCGACTCGGCGCAACTAGTTCGTAGGGGTACTTGGTCGCGTTGGAGGTCTTGCTCTCTAAACCTGCCAGCTACCGGCCCAATGCTTAGTATTTGAGTGCTTGGTATTTGATGGTGACCCAAAGACAACAGAGTTTGGGATAGAAAGAACCCGGGGTGAGAACGTGGAGTTCAGAGAACTGACCGATGCTGAGTATCGAGGATTCCTGGATAGGCAGGATCGGGTCTATGTCTCCCAGTTGATCGAATACGGGGATGCCCGCGAGGGCGAGAACGTCAACGTTCAGCGGGTCGGTCTGGTGGACGACGGCAAGGTTCTTGGGGCTGCAATGATCAACGAGCAGCCCTGGATGAAGCTCTTCAAGCGTTCTATTGCGTATTTTGGACCCAGCGTTGATTTCAACGATATTGAAATGGCTACTCGGTTCATGGAGGGACTCAAGAACTGGGTGAAGCATGATCCGAGGGTGTTGTCCTTGAGGGTCAACCCCTACGTTATTAGGCGTCCATACGACGGACTGACGCCTGGCAAGGACACCGAAGAGGCAAGAGCTTTCGAAGAGGTGATGAAGCGGACAGGCGGGGTTGAAGTCAAGGGGGATTACTTCCGGGATGGAACCTCTGTGGCCGCCTCATACCTATACACGAAGGACCTTGCGGGATTGGATTACAAGCAGGCTATCGCCTCCACCGGAAACAATGTTCGGGCAGGTGTTCGCAAAGCCGCCTCGAACGACATAAGGATCGAGTATGCCGAGCCATCCGATGAGAGCTTCAAGATCCTTCGTGACATTCTGGACCACACCGCCGAACGGACAGAAATGCCGGAGGTGGACGACATCGCCCTCGTTCGCTCCCGGCGGATGATGGAGTTGATGGGTCCTGAGAAGTTCCTCTTCCCGATTGCGATCCTCGACACCAAGGACACTCTCGTGACTATCGACTCTGAAATCGCTGCGACTGAATCTGAGATAGCTAAGTTCGAGGCAATGGCTGAAGAGGGCGAACTGAGTAAAAAGCATGCCAATCAGCTAAAGCAGTTCCAAAACCAGCATGGGGCGTTACTACGCCGCCGCGAGAAGACACTCGAGGTCCAAGAGACTCATGGGGAACGGGTTGTTCTGACCGCCAGTCAGTTTATTGAGACACCGACTGACATGATCTTCTACCACTCGGGAGGCTACTCAGATCTTGCTGATTATCGCGGTATCTATGCGGTCCACGATGCAATGATCAAGAGGGCGATAGATCGCGGCTTGCGGTGGTACAACCTTAACGTGATCCCAGGATCCTTTGAAGAGGGAGAGCCCGGATACGGGCTGGTCGACTACAAGTCAAACTTCCATGGAGAGGTAGAGGAACTGGTTGGTAGTTATGACTTCGCGATTCGTCCGAAGCTCGCAAAGAGGCTTGGGGCGATAGACGAAGAGTAGTTTCCTCGTCGTAGCCTCTTTCACGTTGCCGAGTCTTGGCGGGTGGAATAGAGTCTTACAAAGACAAGACTCAAGGGTCTTTCTTGCGGATGTGGCTCAGTTGGTAGAGCATCACCTTGCCAAGGTGAGGGTCGCGGGTTCGAGTCCCGTCATCCGCTCAGGAGCGGTCCGCGACCCTTGAACCCTTGGGTGGGTCTCCCGCATTGTAGGCGAACAACTCGGTGACAAGTCCCCTCATCTGTTCAGATCCCAGAGTCTATTTTGTGGACACTAGATCGAAGCATGGCTCGATGACTTCAAGCATTTCGTCAAGGGCGGCAGGGTCGGAGTCGAGTTGCTGCTCTAACTGTGCGAATTCGTCGGCAGTGTATTTCTCTTCCAGGTGTTCGAGCGAGCATCTGCAGTATTCGCTCTCGCCCTCAGACGAACCGTCGCAGGCTTCCATGAAGTTGGTTTCAACCTCCTCGGGCCACCCACTGGAATCAGAACTAGTTCCTTCCGCAGAACAGCCAGTGAGCACGAGGATCGCAAGGGGAACGGAAGCCAGAATGTGAGCGAGACGAAGTTTCATGGGTTCGAATGTATCAACCTAACTAGGTAAACGTCACGCCGGTCTAACTTGCCGCTGGTCGCCCTTGTGACATAGAGTTCTAGGCGCTAAAGGAACCAGCAACCGACAGGTCCGTTCCTTTGCGGATGTGGCTTAGTTGGTAGAGCATCACCTTTCCAAGGTGAAGGTCGCAGGTTCGATCCCTGCCATCCGCTCGAGACTCGTGTTCTTACGCTGAACAGGTGTCAAGTTGGTGGGTTGGCCGAGTGGTGAGGCAGCGGCCTGCAAAGCCGTATACACGGGTTCGAATCCCGTACCCACCTCGGGCCGTTGGCGCAGGGGTAGCGCGCTTCCTTCACACGGAAGAGGTCACTGGTTCGATCCCAGTACGGCCCACCAGACGGCAGTCCCGGTTCTGATGGAGGAGTCGAATTGAAGTACATCTCCACACGCGGCGGTATGACGCCGCAGGCTTTCAGCGAAGTGCTACTTGAAGGACTGGCCTCTGATGGCGGACTTGCTGTTCCAGAGAGCCTGCCCAAGTTGGATGCGGAGGTCTTTGAGAGCTGGCGGTCGCTTAGCTACCCGGAGCTAGCGGCCGAGGTGATCTCGCGATTCGCCACCGATATCCCTCGCAGCGAGATTGATCGCATGACGGCGGATGCTTACGCGTCCTTCCCTGACCCTGTAGTTCCGCTTCGTCCGATTGGCGACGGCGTGACCCTCGTTGGTCTTTCTGAGGGGCCGACGCTGGCGTTCAAGGATATGGCAATGCAGTTCCTCGGCCAGGTTCTTCCGTATGTGCTTGATCAGCAAGATCGGGTGTTGAATGTCCTCGGGGCCACCTCGGGAGATACGGGTTCCGCAGCGGAATATGCCCTGCGTGGCAAGGATCGAATCTCAGTGTTCATGCTCTCGCCGCAGGCTCGCATGAGTGACTTTCAGCGAGCCCAGATGTATTCCTTGGAAGACGAGAACATTCACAACATTGCGGTCGACGGAGTCTTCGATGACTGCCAGAGCCTTGTAAAGGAACTCGCTGGAGACCTGGACTTCAAGCGTGCGCATGATCTTGGTGCTGTGAACTCAATCAACGTGGCGCGCATAACCGCGCAGATGGTCTACTACTTCTGGGCGTGGCTTCGTGTTACCGACGAATCCGGGCCGACCGAGGTCTCATTCACAGTTCCTTCCGGGAACTTTGGCAACATCCTTTCTGGTCACTATGCCAAGACAATGGGTTTGCCGATTCGCCGACTGGTGCTCGCCACCAATGAGAACAATGTGCTTGATGAGTTCTTCCGCA
>JBATQJ010000165.1:0-1800 GCA_049291975.1 Scrofimicrobium sp. | reverse complement strand
CCCTAGTAGGTGGCGAGGAAGGCATCCTGGACCAGTTCTCTGAGGTCGCCAGGAATGCATTGCTGAAGGCGCGAGCCGTGTCTCCTGTTGTCGTCCGGGATGAGACGGACCTGGCACGCGAAGACTTCTCCCCGTATTTTGCGCTTCTGGATGAGGGCGAGGTTGCCCCCGAGTTCGCCTCCTGGAGTCTTGGAACCTACGCCGCACTCATTGAGCGACTCTCACCCTCCCATGTGCGTCTTTATGCGGCGCGGTACGAGGATCAACTGATTAGTTGGCTGCTGTTCACGATTTCTGGTGTTGAGGCCGTTTGTGAATGGAGTGCTCGCTCGGCGGCGAGTGCGGATATCGATGCGCTGGCCCAAACCGCGTTGGCGGCCGCCGTTGACCTCTCTGGTGAAGGAGTCGAGCGAGTCGAGCTGCGCGAGGGCGTCTACCCCGATTCGCGCCAGCGCGGTCCCCTTGCGTTCCTGCGACAGGAACTGACGGGCGAGTACACCGAGACCTCCATTACCTATGATCTTCCACTGAACCGGATCTCAGAGGGGATTATGAGGCTTGTATCGAGTCTGCGAAGCAAGCTGGGTCGATAGGATCAGTGAACTCACTAGTTCGGAGGTAGTAGTTGGCTCAACGCAGTACATTCCAGATCGAAAAAACCGACGAAGCACAGTTGCATGAACTTGCAGCCGAGGCTGAGGCCAGCCTGCCTATAGAGCAGACTCCTGCCTGGTACAGGTTCGAGCGGACCTTTCCTGATCGTGTCCCGCTTGGCTTCTTTGCCTTCTATAGAAACGCGGAGCCGATTGCGCTGATTGCTCTACAGAGGGTTGAGTATCACGGAACCTACTTCCTATGGGCAAAACACGGACCGGTCTGGCTGGCCCCTCTTACTCCCGATCTGGAATCGGAGGTCGCTTCCGCGCTGGTTGACTGGGCCAGGCAGAACTATCCGCGGGCAGCATTCCTCCGAATCCACGTGGACGAGAGGCAGGCGGGGACCCATCCGCCGATGCAGATCGTCACCTACGATCAGACCGTAGTAATGTCCACGGCTGGTGGCTCAGACGGTGTCATGGCAGGCCTCAAGAAACGTGGTCGGAGCTATCTCCGCCAGTACTTGCGTCGCACGCCTGTCGAAGTTGCTGACGAAACAGCAGAAGCGACCCAAGATTTTGGTAGCTTTCATCGCCTGATGACCTCAACTGCTTCACGACAGAACTTCAACGCCTGGTCTGCGGATGTCTACCAGTCCATGCTCCGTGAGCTTGGCCCTGAGCATGCTCGTCTCTATAGTGCTCGGCTCAACGGAGAGATGGTTGCCTGGGCGATCTTTACTGTCTCCGGGAATCAGGCCGTCTACTACTATGCCGCTTCGAGTGAGGCCGGCAGGGAGGCCGGGGCCCCGACGCAAATCCTCTACCACGCCGCGATCGACCTGGGAGATCAGGGCGTCGAGGAAATCGACCTGATGGGGATCGGCTCAGACCTCGCCCCTTCGTTAATGCAACTGAATTCATTCAAGACCGGGTTCGCCAAGGAAATAACTGAGGTGGCTCCGGCGCGCGATCTTGTGATCAGCAAGACCCGATATCGACTCCTTACCACCCTTCGGTCAGGAAGCAGGGCATTGAAAGAAGCTAAATCGCGTCTTCGTGGCAAATCCAACGAAAAGGCAAAATAGGGGCATATGGGTTTGTTGAGTGGAGCCGCCCCCTGGTAGAGTCTCCATTGCTGATTTGAGCGACTGCTCAATCACAGCGCGGATGTGGCTCAGTTGGTAGAGCATCACCTTGCCAA
>JBATQJ010000164.1:0-50070 GCA_049291975.1 Scrofimicrobium sp. | reverse complement strand
TTCAAGACCATTGTTGGCCTGGAGCCGCTGGATGACGGAGAGCTCAGCATAGGCGAGACCGTCAAGATTTCCTACGTCGACCAGAACCGCGCGGGTATCGATCCTGACAAGCCGCTCTGGGAAGTCGTCTCCGATGGACTTGACTACATCCAGGTCGGAAACGTTGAAATGCCATCGCGTGCTTACATCTCGGCCTTTGGCTTCAAGGGGGCCGATCAGCAGAAGCCTGCGGGTGTTCTCTCCGGTGGTGAGCGTAACCGCCTCAACCTTGCCCTGACCCTGAAACAGGGTGGAAACCTTCTGCTACTTGACGAGCCGACCAACGACTTGGATGTCGAGACTCTAGGTTCGCTTGAGAAAGCACTCGAAGAGTTCCCCGGTTGTGCTGTGGTCGTCACTCACGACCGCTGGTTCCTTGACCGCGTCGCCACGCACATCCTGGCGTGGGAGGGCACGGATGAGGACCCGGCTCAGTGGTATTGGTTCGAGGGTAACTTTGAGGCGTACGAGAAGAACAAGATCGAACGCCTAGGTGCGGAGGCAGCACGCCCGAAGAGCGCCACCCACAGGCGGCTAACCCGCGACTAGCTGAAGGTCCAGTTTCCGCTTGCTTGCTGGTCGCCCATGGGCATCCGAACCATTCCCTCTTGCGAGGCAGAAGCGACCATACGCCCGTCGCGGGAGTAGATTCGCACGTCGGATTTTGCGCGTGAGTTACCAACGGAGCTTGATTGGCCCGCAAAGAGTAACCATTCGTTAATGTCCACATCACGGTGGAACCACATCGAGTGATCCAGCGACGCTAGTGACATCCCCTGAGCCGACCAGTGGAGTCCGACGGAACGCAGACTGGGCTCCAGCATTACCTGGTCCACCACGTATGCCAGTAACGCCCGCTGGACTACCTGAGGGGTATCGGACGGAACTTCGGCTCGTGGCTTCATCCAGAGCTGTTGCGTGGGTGAAGCTTCGGGTGCCGCACCCACGTAGAGCGACTTCTGCACATGACGCACGTCGAACGCGGCTGTCTTCCCGAGGAACTTCGCGACCGGGTGATCCATGGTGCGGAACAACTCCAGCGCCGAATCAACCTCTTCAGGCGGTGGAACGTTTGGTGGGTCCACTTGAGCGTCAACCCCACCCTCGTTCGCTTGAAATGAGGTGGTCATCGTGAGGATCTCTCGCTCGTCCTGCCAAGCAGTGACGGAACGGGCCGAGAACGACCGGCCATCGCGTAGCCGGGTGACATCAAAACGAAGTTTCTCTTCTGGGTCTCCGCCGCGCAGGAAGTAGGCATGCAGCGAATGGGGGAGACGTGCCGGATCCTCAACGGTTGCCGCCGCTGCTAGCAGTCCCTGTGCGATTACCTGCCCTCCGTAGATACGACGGATCTGCGGGAGTGAGTCGCCTTCGAAAGAGTCTGCGTTGAGCGCCGTCTCCTCAATCGCGGCCTCCGAAGTAATAAGCCCACGTGCGATTGCTGCTCGGTACTCATCAGCGAGATTGAGGGAATCAGCGACTTTGCGCAACTGTAAGATCCGCATGACGGACGCAACGGGTTCTTCGTGAATCTCAGGGACGTGAATGGGCTTAGGCATGTAATCCATTGTCTAGCCTGAGGCCGGTGCTCCGGGCGCGAGGTTTGCCACTCGATAGCGGTATTCTCTAATGGCGTACAGGTGGCGCGGGTTCAGAGTGCGTGGGGGAGATCATGGGTGAAGAGGCAGTAGGGCACGGCTCCAGAGCGCAGATGGACATCGACGCCCTGCGGCACCTCGCGGGACTGAATCGTGTCGCGACCTCGTACTACGGATTCACGGGCGAACTCTTGCAGGTTTCTGAAGAATCGCTGTTGCGCGTTCTCCAGTCCATGGGTCTGCCGGTATGGCCAGGCTGTTCGAACGAAGCCATATACAGGGCGATTGAGCACGCCGAGAGCCTTCCCTGGATGCGAACCCTCCCTGTTTGCACGGTGGTGCGAGAAGGGCAGGAAGCAGACATCTACGTCCACGTTGATGATGGCCAGCAGGTCGACGTTTGGTATGTCCTTGAAGATGGAACCGGAGGTGACCTGGTCCAGAAGGACAACTATGTTCCGCCGCAGATGGTCGATGGCATTCTGCGTGGGCGGGCCACGTTCCAGATTCCGGCGGACCTTCCCCTGGGATACCACCGCGTCTACGCGCGGGTCGAGGGTCGCGAGCCGGTCTCGGCACACCTCTATGTCGTTCCGAGCCGTGTCGATCCGTCAGTGCTGTCCGGCGATCAGCGCTACTGGGGGGTAAACGTTCAGGCATACTCGGTCATGTCGCGAAACTCCTGGGGAGTAGGCGACTCGGCAGACCTGTCGAACCTGATTGCGGTGTGTGCGGAAGAGGGCGCTGACTTCATCCTCATCAACCCCCTGCATGCTTCAGAGACGGCGACACCGATCGATAACTCGCCCTATCGCCCTGTTTCGAGGCGATGGCTCAATGCGATGTACATCCGCCCGGAGGATGTCCCAGAGTACGCTCGACTGTCCGAATATAAGCGAAAGAGGATCGCCGAACTGCGCGAAACCGTATCAAACCAGGACCGGGACGCGCAGCTAAAGCGCGATGATACCTGGCAGGCAAAGGATCAGGCTCTTCGATGGATATTCGAGGTTCCGAGGTCGATGCACCGAAGCGCAGAGTTCAACGCGTTCTGCGTTAGGGGCGGCTCAGACCTCTACCGTCACGCGCTTTGGTCAGCCATCGCAGACGTCTTGGAGACCAGCGAGTTACCCGAGGAGTATCGAAGCGCCGCGACTGAAGAATCCCGAGAGTTTGGCGAGGAGCACGCGGAGCTGGTGCATTACTACCAGTGGCTGCAGTGGATTGCCGCCGAGCAACTACAGGAGCCGAACCGGGTTGCCCACCGCATTGGGATGCCGATTGGGGTAATGGCTGATCTGGCCGTCGGTACGCACCCTTCCGGTTCGGACTACTGGTCCTCACCCCAGCTTTTTGCCCCTGGAATGTACGTTGGCGCTCCACCGGACATGTATGCGCAAAAGGGCCAGTCATGGACCCAGCCTCCGTGGATTCCGGCCCGCCTGGAAGAGGAAGGATACGAACCTTTCAAGCAGGTGATCCGTTCTGCTCTGCAATTGGCGGACGCACTCCGAATCGATCACATCCTGGGCCTATTCCGGCTTTGGTGGCTTCCCGCAGACGGCAGCCCCGCTGATGGGACGTACGTCTATTTTGACCACGAGGCTATGGTGGGCATTTTGCTGCTGGAAGCGCAGCGTCGTGATGCCGTCCTCATCGGGGAGGATTTGGGAACCGTGGAGCCGTGGGTGCGACACTACCTGGCTGAACGAGGGGTCCTCGGAACTTCAGTGTTCTGGTTCGAAATGGATGATCTAGGGATGCCGATCCACACAAACAGCTACAGGCGCGATGTTCTGGCGACGGTGAACACGCACGATCTTCCTCCTACCGCCGGGTACCTGGACGGGGTTCAGACGACTATTCGTAGCGACCTGGACCTGCTGGTTGATCCGGTGGAGCTGGTGAGGGAGCGAGACCGGGCGGAGCAAGAGAAGACCATTGCACGCCTGACCGAGTATGGTCTGCTTCCAGCAGATCCGACGAAGCAACAGATCATTGAAGCACTTCACCAGTATGTTTCCAGAACTCCCTCACGCCTGGTTGCGGCGGCCCTGGTGGATGAGGTGGGCGAGGAGCGTCCCCAGAATTTCCCCGGCACTGAACACGAGTATCCGAACTGGAGGGTGCCGCTCGGCGATGGTGAGGGGAACCGAGTTTGGCTGGAAGACCTGGGTATGTGGGCGACCAGTGAAGAGGGCGAAGGAGTTTTCGCTGTGATGCGCAGCGAGTTTGGGCGTGGAAAACGAGAAATCCTCAGCTAGACCCGGACCGAATGGTTGACTGGTCTAACCGAGGACTTCGGTTCGTTATAGGACCCCTAGGTAACTAGATGATCTCGTTGATCTTCGTTGCCAGATCGTCTGCGATCGGACCAACTACAACCTGCACGGACCCTCCTACCTGGACAACCCCGAAGGCCCCAGCCTTAGAGAGGACTTCTTGATCCACCAGATTCGGGTCGAGTACATCGACACGAAGTCGGGTTATGCAAGGTTCGATTTCAGAGACGTTCGCCTTGCCACCTAGGCCGGTCAGTATCTCTTCAGCTTGAGACATTTGTAAGACCCCGCTCACTTAGCTCGCGGCCAGGGGTACTTCTTCCCGGACCGTTTCGTTCAAGGTATCACCGAGCGGAGTCAAGATCGCCAAGGTGTGAGCGGCTCCCCAGTAAATCTGAGGAGCCGCTGGTCACACTTTCGGTGTGGGTAGAACTTACGTCTGATACAGGACAAACTCAGCCGAGTTCGTCGACCTTTTGTGCCACAAGCATGCGCTCGCAGTCGGAACGTGACTCAGCAACTAGACGGCGAAGAGACTCGGGTCGTTCCGAGTGATCAGCAAGCCAATGCTGTGCCCTACCCACTATGTCTGCGTCGCGGACGTATCCCGTCAGCAGGTCGGGGAACATGATGGTCACAAGGCGCGAGGCAATGTGGAAGGTGTGCTCGTCCCAAGTTCTCGCCAGCTGATCAAAGAAGAGTTCGATGTAGCGCTGGTACTCAAGTGGCTTGGTGCGAGAGTGCGACCAGAAGCCTTGAGCCATTGACCAGCGGGTGTCATTCGGGATCTCGACATCGTGCATGATGGCCTGCCAAGTCTTCTCTCGGACCGAATCAGAATCGATGGTCGCACGAGCGCGAGCAGCGTTCTGGTCGCCAGTCAGTGAAGAGTCTTCAACCTGTTGCGTGGCAATTTCCTCCTCGCCCAGACGTCCCGCTCGTACCAGTGCGAACAGCAGATCCCAGCGAAGATCCAGACTCATCTCCAGACCATCAAGAGCTTCCGTTCCCCGGTACAGCGATTCGACGAAGTCGTACTGCTCCGCGCTAACTGCACGCCTGGACAGGGACTGCACCAGCATCTTCTGGGCGTCTGATCCGGGCTCAGCATCCCTAGTAAGCTCGAGGATTCGGGACGCAACCGACTCCATCCGATTGCCGCGATTCGCCGGTGCAACAAAGGAGCTCACTGCCTCGTCTATCTGACGAAGTATCTGGGAACGAGCCGAGGCGGAATCCTCGACCTTTAGGTCTTCGAGCGCAAGGTCTAGGAACTCGGTCGCCGGCATTTCACCGTCGCGGGTCATGTCCCACGCGGCCGCGATCAGAATCCGGCGAGTGAGGGCATCCGGGAACTTCGCGACGTTGCGGGTTACGAAGCCCAGGGATTCTTTATCCAGTCTGATTTTGGCGTATGCCAGATCTTGGTCGTTCACCAGGATGAGATCTGGACGTGGCTTGCCCAGCGCTCCGGCAACCGGGGTGCGTTCGCCGTCCACGTCCATCGCTTCACTGAACACCTGGTGAACCTTGTCATCCTCGCCGAGTGAGTATCCTGCGAAGACAAGTGCATGGGGCCGCAGCGATGCTCCGGGGGTGAAGACCTCTTGGACCACGTCGAGGCCGGTAACGACGTCGTACTCGTCCACCGTGACCTCGGGGCGAAGCAGCGTGACGCCAGCTTCCTCGACCCAAACCTTGGTCCAGTGTTCCATGTCGCGACCGGAAGCGGCCTCAAGCTCGGAGAGAAGATCCTCAAGAGTGGCGTTGGCGTACGCGTGCTTTGTCAGGTAGGCGTTTAGACCCTTGAAGAAGCTCTCGCGGCCGACGTATGCAACCATCTGGCGAAGAACGGAGGCACCCTTGGCATAGGTGATGCCATCAAAGTTGACCTCAACATCCTCAAGGTCGCGGATTTGAGCCTTGACCGGATGAGTGGAGGGCTTCTGATCCTGCGCTAAGCCCCAATCCTTGCGGTTCATGAAGCCAACCCACGCGTCCGACCAGCGAGTGGCCTCTGCAGTGGCGAGGTGTGCCATGAACTCAGCAAAGGACTCATTCAGCCACAGGTCGTCCCACCACTTCATGGTCACCAGGTCACCGAACCACATGTGCGCCAGTTCGTGAAGGATGGTGTTGGTCCGACTCTCAAGTTCCCAGTCCGTGGGCTGCGAACGGAAAATGTACTGGTCGCGGAAGGTGACACACCCCGCATTCTCCATTGCCCCCGCATTGTATTCAGGGACGAAGACCTGATCGTACTTTGTGAAGGGGTAGGGGATGCCATACGAGTTCTCAAAGAAGTCGAACCCCTGCTCGGTGATCTCCATGATCAGGTCGGCGTCCAGATGCTCTGCGAGGGAGGCTCTGCAGTAGACCCCGAGGTCGATCTCGCGTCCATCGATAGAGCGGATAACCCCTGTCTTCCCCTCGTACGGTCCCGCAATGATCGCAGTGATGTACGTGGAGATGCGTTCGGTTGGTGCGAAACGGAACGTTGCGAAGTCACCCTCAATCTTCGGGGTCGGGGTGGGAGAGACCGAGAGGACGGTCCAGTCCTTCGGAACCTTGACGGTGAAAGTGAAGGTCGCCTTGAGGTCAGGTTGCTCGAAGGTCGGGTAGACGCGACGGGCGTCTGGTACCTCGAACTGTGAATATAGGTAGACCTTGCCATCGGCGGGATCGACACTACGGTGTAACCCCTCGCCGGTGTGCATGTACTTGAAGTCTGCGTCGATGACCAGGGTATTGTGCTCCTGCAGGTCACTGATCGGTAGACGGTAGTCCCGATACGTTGAAGTATCTAGAGCTTTCCCGTTCAACTCGGCCGAATGAACGCTGTCGGCGACCATGTCAACAAAGGTTTTGCTCCCCGGCTCAGCATCGAAGGTGATCGTTGCTTTAGTCTGAAATACCTTGTCACTCCCCGTGAGGTCCAGGTCAACGTCATAGCTGTCGACAGTGATCAGCGAGGCTCTCTGCTTTGCTTCTTCTAGGGTTAAGTTCAATCCCGGCATGTTCTAGTTCCTTCTTGTCCTTTCTCGGATTTCCAATCAGATAGGGCTTCGTTACGAGTCGGCTTATCGGCGTGTCACGCACCTGTGTGATTGGAAATCTTCGGTTTTGGCTGGTGTGTACGAGGGCGATTACCAGATGGTGACCCGGTCCTCGGGGGTAATCCACATGTCATCGTCTTCCGTCAGACCGTAATAGTCCGCGAATGCATCCATGTTTGAGAGGATGCCGTTGCAACGAAACTCGGCGGGGGAGTGCGGATCAATTGCGAGTAGCTGAACAGCAAAATCATCACGATACTTGCTCCGCCAAATCGCTGCCCACGAGGCGAAGAATCGTTCGGGTCCGGTGAGTCCGTCAATGACACGCGCATCCGTTGGGCTGGCGATCCCCTGTTCCCGGAGCGCTGTCTGCCAGGCCTTCCACGCGATTCCAAGGCCACCAAGATCGCCGATGTTCTCACCGATGGTAAGGGCACCGTTTACCGTGTTCGAATCATCAAGCGCTCCGGGAGAGTACCCGTCGTACTGGTTGATTAGGGCTTTGGTGCGCTCCTCGAAGGCCGCTTTATCCTCGTCCGTCCACCAGTTGTTAACGGCGCCCAACTCATCGAACTGGCTACCCTGGTCATCAAAACCGTGGCCGATTTCGTGGCCGATTACAGCGCCGATACCGGCGTAGTTGACGGCATCGTCGGCCTCTGGATCGAAGAAGGGGGGCTGCAGGATCGCGGCAGGGAACACAATCTCGTTCATGGTTGGCTGGTAGTAGGCATTGACCGTGTGCGGAGTCATCAGCCACTCGGTACGGTCGACCTTGGTACCTAATTTGCTGAACTCCCACTCAAGATCAAACGCTTCTGAGGCGAGGATGTTCTCTAGCAGTCCCTTATCCTCCGAAAACTCTAACCCGTTGTAGTCGCGCCACTTATCGGGGTACCCGATCTTCGGCATGAAGGTGTCGAGCTTGGTGAGTGCCTTATCTTTGGTGTCCTCGCCCATCCAATCGAGCTCTTTGATGGAGCTTCGATAGGCGTCCAGAAGATTCTGGACCATGTGCTCCATCCGCTCCTTATATTCGGCGGGGAAGTGGCGTTCAACGTAGAGGCGACCCATGTCAAACCCGACCGCATCTTCAACCAGGCTGAGGGCTCGCTTCCAGCGGGGACGCATCTGTTCGATTCCCGAGAGGGTGCGTCCGTAGAAGTCGAAGCGTTCCTCGGCAATTTCATTACTCAGGTAAGGAGCGAAGTCGTCGGCAATCTGACGAGCCATCCAATACTTGAGGGTGTGTAGGTGAGAGTTCTTCCAGAGTTTCGCGGCCTCGCCCATATAGTCGGGCATGAAGCTAACCAGAGGCCTATCCGAAAGATCAATACCCAGTCCACGTTGCCATTCGTCCCACTGGAAATCAGGGGCGTCGGCGATCAGTTCTTCCCATGTTCGGGGGTTGTTGGTCGCCTGAATATCGCGGCACTTGACGATGTCCCAGTGATGGCCCGCCAACAGGGTCTCAAACTCCATGACCTCGGAGGCGGCTTCCGGCGCGGCTTCTTTGGTGGTTACCCCAACCAGGGGAAATAGCTTAGTGATGTGTTCGACGTACTTCTGGCGGTAGGTTTCGTACTCAGGCTCACGGTAGTAGGACTCATCAGGAAGACCCAGGCCGGACTGTCCGAAGTATGCCGCGTAGCGGTCGGTGTCGTTTAGGTCCGTGGAGACTTCCATGTCGAACCAACCAGTGACTCCCGAGCAGACTAGAGAGCCAAGAACAAAGGCAAGCTCCCCGTGCGTTTCTGCATCGCAGATCTGTGACAGGAGCGGCTGAAGTGGCTCCGCGCCAAGGCGGTTGAGTGTCTCCTCGTCCATGAACTGGCTATAGAGGACCGCGATACGCTTCGCCTCTTCTCCCTCTAGGATTCCGGCGACGGCTTCCTCAGCGATGGTATGAGTCCGGTCCTCGCTTAGGTCGGCAAGCTGGTAGAAGGCGCCGTCTGATGCGCGGTCAGCGGGTATTTCGTGATTATTGAGCCATGCGCCGTTTACATACCTGAAGAAGTCATCTTGAGGACGGACCGATGTGTCTATCGCTTCAGGGTCTAGGACGTGTGCTCTTAATTTGGTGTCAGAACTGGTCATCAGTCCATGTTACCTGCGTGTCGTATGGCTAAAGTCCGAGGTGTGAAACCACCGGTTTTGTTTCCCAGGAATTTCCCAGGTCTACCTAAGGGTTTGGCAAAGGTCGTCGCATAGGCTCTTACACGAGAGATGAAACGTCACTAAGCGCCTGGAGGCGTTTCGATCCTCACACTGTGTTGATGGGATGAACGGGCCCCGACTCTAGAGTCGGGGCCCGTTTCCAGTCCTACCTAGCGAACGCGATTAGTCGCGGCCTACTCCAGCAGGCTCCACCCGAGGGTTTTAGATGCTTTTCTGTCAAAGGTGACTGTTCTCGACACGTCAAAGAAGTCCATGCTTGAAGCGATCAAAGCGTCAGGGAAATCGGCGCCATCCTCTGCCAGGTACAGAGCTCGAATGACGGCCTCTCCATCCTCGAATTCTAGTGAGTTCGATTCCGTTAGTTTCCGAAACACAGATAAGCACTCGCGTTTGCTGGCACGTTGGCGTCGAGTCAGCACCCAGTAGGTCTCAACCAAGGTGATGTGGGTGATGAATCCAGGCTGCTGTGGCGTGAGGCTGGCGAAAAAGTCTGTTGCTAGGTGTGCCTGAACCTCGTCATCTACCAGCAGGAAACGGAGCAGGACGTTTGTGTCGATTCCGATCAGAACGCGCGGCACGGCCATCTCACCCACTGCTGCGGTCTCTCGTATCGAGTCCGAATGAGGCAGATTCTGCCGCTCCCTCGGCGATTGCCTCCTCCATGTCCGCCAAGCTTAGGGGCGGCTCCGAGGGGTCCCGAAATACACCCGCGAGCTCCATCACGTCAGCGGTGTGAGGGACCAGGCGATAGTCGTTGTTTGGTAGCCGAATAAAGAGGAGTCTTGAGCCGGTCGACAATTTGAGGTCATCTCGAACCGCGCGTGGAATCGTCACCTGGCCTTTGGACGTCACTGTGGCTATAGGCATAGAGGTTCCTTCTACTCACCTAGTCCCCGGCTAAAATGCGGAAACAGACTTTCCTTACATTCAGTGTAATGTAAGGGGAGGGCTCGTACCACTGGAACTCCTCTACCGGTGTATCAGCGCCTCGAAATCCCAGCTAACGAAATCTTCGTAGATTGGCTGGCCTTTTGGACATGCGTAGATCGTTTATTGGCAGCGTCCTTTGCACTACATCGTCGTTGTGCTTGTGATCACTTCGACTGCGGCCGCTGTCTCTCGACGTGTACGCAGGATTCTCACTAGCCAGTAGACATTGACAATGCAGATGGCCGCGTTCATCGCGAAGTATGGCCAGATCTCTAGGGCCAGGTTGTAGGTGGTAGCAATCCCGCTGCCGACCAGGTTCGTCGTTCGAAAGGCAAGAGTATTGGGGAGCGCGAGTGAAATCACGACGAGTATCGAACCTAACCAACCGAAAGCCTCAAACCAACTCATTCCTTCTCCTCTTAATCATCCAGCCGATATCTGGATTCTGTGTCGCAACGTTGAGCCCATGAACTTGACAGTCCCGATCTGCGGTCTAGCGACTCCCTCCCTAATCGGCGAAGAGGTTGAAGGAGTGCATTGTGCGCACTTGATCGGGTTGGAGAGTCTATCGAGTTAATCGGTCAGACACGGCTACCAATGAGGTGAGGAAGGTTACGATCCGACACCACCGATGCCAAACATCCAGTGATTGTCCGTTTGCGGGTAGGTGAACCACACAGGAATGCGCCAAAATCGGTAACCAAGCAATCGTTTGGATAACTTATTAGGGTGCTAAGGGTCTGGCGTTACGCGGCACGTGGGAAAGTACAGATCTCTGTCTAGAACGGGGCTTCCGAATCATCCGGGGCGGGGGCTCCCCATGGGTCGCTAGCAGGGGTTGAATACGAGGCGCCGCCCTGTGAACCGGCTGGAGTTGCAGATTCCCCCGGATTGGAGGGGCCACCATCCGAACCCGACTCGGTTCTGCGACGGCTCGGAATCACCCCAAGCATCTTTGGAAAACGCAAGGACAGCGAGCTCCCCTCGCTCCCATCACGTTTCTGGTAGGTCTCTTGCACCAGTGTGCCCTCAACCGTGACTCGGTCGCCCTTGCCCAAGACCTCGTTCAGTATCTGCGCTTCATGCTCCCAAAACGCCACACCCACCCAGAACGGTGATCCGACGTCTTCCCACTGTCCGGTTGACTTGTTGCGTACTGATGGAGTCGCATTTATGCGGAAATCGAGGACCGGCTGTTGCTTCGGGGTCCAGCGGAGGACGGGCTCGGTTATTGCTCCGGTGATTTGTGCTCGAAGTGCCATGGCTACCCCTCATCTAGCGGCTTTGCTTGTGTTGGTCCCAGTCTAGGTGCGGGTTCCGACAATGAGGAGGGGAGGCAGAGGAGCCTGTGGATTTCTCCCAACCTGCCTCCCTATGGACCAGAGCAGGCTAAACACGGACTAGACGTCTAACAGCTTGCGCTGCTTCCTCGATCTTTATCTGGGCCTCTTCATCACTCATGCGGGCCGCACGAACTACGCAGTGGTTCATATGGTCCTCAAGTAGCCCGGTTGCCACGGTTTGGATGGCCCCGGTCAGCGCGCTGATCTGGGTGAGGATATCAATGCAGTACTTCTCGTCCTCGATCATCTTCGCAATGCCGCGGGCCTGTCCCTCTATGCGCCTCATCCGCCGCATATAGTTGGCCTTATCGCCAATGTATCCGTAGTGTGCGGGTCGATCTTCACCGCCAAGATCCATTACTTCATCTACTTCTTCGACTTCGAGTTCGCCTGGCGCCACCAGGTTTTCAACAGCCTCTGTCTGATTCTCCGTTGTCATTGCCGCCCTATCTAGTACGTTTATTTGCTTGTTTGTGTGTCTGTAGCGATGCTCCGGAAGCCCCGTAGCCGTAGGCTGTTTCCAACAACGAACACCGATGAGAATGCCATCGCCGCACCGGCCAGCATGGGGTTTAGCATCCCCAGCGCAGCAATCGGAATCGCGGCAGTGTTGTATGCGAACGCCCAGAACAGGTTGCCTTTGATAGTTCCAAGCGTCTTTCGAGATAGTCGCACGGCATCGACCGCACTTCGTAGGTCACCGCGGACCAGGGTGATATCCGAGGCCTCGATCGCGACATCCGTCCCGGTGCCCATCGCCATACCTAGGTCAGCTTGTGCCAATGCAGGTGCGTCATTCACACCGTCACCAACCATGGCAACGACTCGCTTCTCACTTTGCAATCGCTTAATGACCTCGACCTTGTCTTCAGGCAGCACCTCAGCGATTACTCGCTTGATGCCAACCTCATCTGCAATGTGCCGGGCAACCTTCTCGTTATCGCCAGTAAGGAGCACCGGTACTAGGCCGATCGCCTTGAACTCATCGATAGCTTCGGCACTGGTTGGCTTTACGGTGTCAGCAACGACCAAGATGCCTCGTGCGGAACCATCCCAGCCTGCGACGACGACCGTTTTCCCCTCCGACTCGGCGCGTGCTTTCTGGGCAGCGACCTCAGGGGAAAGATGTTGTCTCCAATCTGCGAGTAGCGACTCACGACCGACAACGGCCAGTTTGCCGTCGACGATTCCTTGAACTCCCTTGCCTTCGATGTTCCTAAAGTCCTCGGGAGCGGGCAGGTCCCCAACCCTCTCTCGTGCTCCCGTTGCAATCGCTTGAGCAATCGGGTGCTCCGAAGCATCCTCAACTGCGCCAACCGTGCTAAGTAGTTCCTCGTCGGTCGTCCCCGTTTCGGGAATGACTTCTACTAGAGTCATCTTTCCCGTGGTAACCGTTCCCGTCTTGTCAAGTACGACGGTGTCAATGTCGCGGGTAGATTCAAGGACTTCGGGACCCTTGATGAGTATGCCCATCTGAGCCCCGCGACCGGTTCCTACTAGCAGAGCTGTTGGCGTTGCGAGTCCGAGTGCACACGGGCAAGCGACCACCAGTACCGCGACGGCGGCAGTGAATGCTGCGGTGACGGAGAAACCGGCTCCAAGCCAGCCGCCGAGGGTGGCCGCAGCCACCAGTATGACTATCGGAACGAAGATTCCAGATACTTTGTCCGCTAGTCGCTGGACGTCAGCCTTTCCGGTCTGTGCGTCCTCAACCAGTTTCGCCATCTGGGCCAGTTGGGTGTCAGAACCGACCCTGGTGGCGCGAACGACCAGTCGGCCTCCCGCGTTAACGGTGGCACCGGTGACGGGGTCACCCTCCGCAACTTCGACCGGCACCGATTCACCGGTAAGCATCGACTCGTCGACTGCGGAACTCCCTGAGACCACAACGCCATCGGTTGCGATTTTCTCGCCTGGGCGCACAACGAACTCGTCGCCGACCTTCAGTTCCTCAATCGGAATCTTGACCTCAACCCCGTCCTTCAGCAGAGCAACGTCCTTCGCACCCAGTTCCAACAGTGCCCGAAGCGCCGCTCCTGCTTCTCTCTTAGACCGCTTCTCAAAATAGCGCCCGGCAAGAATGAACATGGTGACACCGGCGGCGACTTCGAGGTAGATGTTTGAAGCGCCATCAGATGGTCCAATGGTCAGACTGAAGGGATGCTTCATCCCCGGCTCTCCCGCCGTTCCGAAGAACAGGGCATAGAGCGACCAGAGAAACGCCGAGATAGTTCCCATTGAAATGAGGGTGTCCATCGTGGCTGCACCCTGCTTCAAGTTGGCCCAAGCGGCCTTATGGAACGGCCATGCCGCCCACACAATCACCGGAGCGGCCAGAGTGAGGGAGAGCCACTGCCAGTTCCTGAACTGCAGGGCCGGAATCATCGCCATAAGGATCACGGGGACCGCCAGTACCACCGCACCGATCAGTCTCTGACGGAGTGCGTTGAGTTCGCGGTCCTCGGGTTCTTCACCATCCTCGACCGGCGCGTTCTTTGGTTTCGGCAATTCTGCGGAATAGCCGGCCTTCTCAACCTCTTCCACCAGCAGCGAGGGATCGTAGCCGTCAGGGACGGTAACTCTTGCTTTCTCTGTCGCGTAGTTAACCGTGGCTGTGACACCGTCGAGTTTGTTCAGCTTTCGCTCGACTCGATTCGCGCAGGACGCGCACGTCATGCCGCCGATGTCGAGCTCGATCGATACCCCTGATGGGGGAGTAGTTTGAACGCTCATGGTTGCCTCTTTCCGTGAACCCCTGTGAGGCCGTTTCTGGTTGGCTGTTGCCTAGTGATTGTCGTGGTCGTGACCCTCGTCGTGGTTGTGCCCTTCAGATGGAGAGGTGGGAGACTGGCTCACACCCGGGTCCCATCCTTCGATCTGGCTCGTGATCGCAGACGCCCCGAAGAAGGCGAGGGCGAAGACCGCCACCAGACCGGCGGCGAAAAGGGCGAGTTTTGAACCTGCTTTCACAGGCCTGCGCTCCGGGAGCTACCTCCCCTAAAAGCGGGCGTCGCCGAGTATCCGGCTTCGGTAACTGCTGCGAGGACCGCAGCGTCATCGATTTCGCCTGCAGCGGTGACTACAAGATCGCCTGTTTCCGCGCTAACCTTAATGTCAGTGACACCGGGAATCTCTGATACTTCCTCACGTACCGACATTTCGCAGTGGCCGCAGGTCATTCCGGTTACTTTGTATGAGGCAGTTGCCATTGAGTTTCTCCTTGGTCCCATGGTTGTTCTTGTTACAATATGGAGAATATACCCCTAGGGGGTATATTGTAAAGGGTCTCAACCGCTGTTCGCCCAAAGCCCAAGGGTTTCGTACCGACTTACGGATCGTCTAGTGGTCAAGTCCCGAAAACTCGGATCGCGCCCCCTAGTTGGGGTGCTCAAGCGAGTTATCAGGAGAAGCGCACCTCGTATGGGGTGCCCGTCACGCATAGCGGCACTTGCTACGGTTCACGACCCAACTAGAAGCGGCCTTAGCTGTGCACTGGTCGTGAGAATTGACTCTGCAACGAACTGCTCGAGAAAGTCATGCTTGCCTTCACTCTGGGCTAGTTGCAGGTACTTGTAATAGACGGCCTTTCGTTCCTGCTCGACGATTGGCGGAGCGATGCTAAGTTGGAGCGCTTTAACAAGCATGATCAATCTGCCTGCACGGCCATTGCCGTCGGAGAAGGGGTGGATCTGTTCGAATTGTGCGTGTGTCTTGGCGAGCAGAGCGACTTGGTCGGCGGTTTCCATGTTTAGCTCAGCGCACAGAGCCTCGATAAGTGCTGGGATTTTTACGTAGTTGGCCAGTGCTACATGACTGCCTTGGATGCGGACTCCGTGATTTCGCCAGGTCCCAGCATTGCTGATTATGCCGCTCATTAGGATTAGGTGGACTCTCTCGATTAGGTCTGGCGTGAACTGGAACCCCTCATTCTCTGTCAGTTTGCTTAACAAGTACTCAAGCGCCACCCGGTGGTTGACCGCTTCACGCTGTTCAATCTGGGTCCTGTTGGTCAGGGTTCTTCTACTAAAAAGCACGGCGTCGACATCTGCTTCAGTCATAGTGCTGCCCTCGATGGTGTTGCTGTTGTACGTGGATGCCACTGTTAGGCGCCTTAGGGCCCTAGGGTTAGCAACAAGCTGTGTGGCTGTCAGCCGTTGCATCTCGGCCTTTTGCTTCACATCATGCAGTTCGCCTTGATTGATGGCGTCCAGCCCCAGGTACTTCACGTATAGGGCGTCTATCCGAGCGAGAAAAGCCTTGCGTGTTGGCTTAGTTCCACCGCTTAGCCAGTTATTGAGCGATACCAAAGACGTGCCGATCTCTGTGGCCAGCGCCTGCTGCGTCAACCCGCTTGCCTTCTGAATTCGGTAAAGCTTGGTTCTGTCGTCCATGAAACGATTATTTCATAACTTTATAAGAAGCTCTTATCTTTATAAAGTTTTGCAGATTTTATAAAGTTGTCTAAGCCCTGCCGCGCCGCCCATCGCGCGGAACGTCACAGCATCCGCCTTAGTAATATTTGCCGTCCGCCCTTACGATGGAGGGGCGTTGAACCGGCCAGGTGCAGCAAGAACGGATCTGGGTATCACCGGGGAGCATCCGGAAGAACGGAGGGCGACAGGGTCGCTCCTCTCACTAGAACCGGACGGGTAGGCCCGAGACAGCCGTAATCGAGAGGCGCTCGCACAGGGCGCAAGCGGGGTGGTACCGCGGGGAGTCTGCCGAGAAGCAGAAACCTCGTCCTACGCAAAGAAGCTAGGACACGAGAGGAACCACAGTGGCCGCCATGGACAGTTCAAAGCGATTTCCGCTACACCGCGATGACCGCGAGGTCAGCGCCAAGCCGTCGTTCCCAGAAATCGAGAAGCAGATCCTCCAATACTGGAAGGAAGACAATACCTTCCAGAAGTCCGTTGACTTCCGTGACACCGGTGAACGAGGTTCGAACGAGTTCGTCTTCTACGACGGCCCGCCATTCGCCAACGGGCTTCCACACTACGGTCACCTCCTGACCGGTTACGTCAAGGACGTTGTCGGTCGATACCAGACCATGATCGGTCACCACGTTGAGCGCCGCTTCGGCTGGGACACTCACGGCCTACCCGCCGAACTGGAGACTGAGAAGCAGCTTGGCATCGTCGATAAGTCCCAGGTCGAGGGACCCACAGGTATCGGCATCAAAGCTTTCAATGACGCCTGCGCCGCCTCCGTCCTTCGCTATACCTCCGAGTGGGAGGACTACGTCACCCGCCAGGCGCGCTGGGTCGACTTCAAGAACGACTACAAGACCCTGGATCCCGAATACATGGAGTCAGTGATCTGGGCGTTCAAGACCCTGTACGACAAGGGCTACATCTACGAGGGCTACCGCGTACTGCCCTACTGCTGGAACGACGAGACTCCGCTGTCGAACCACGAACTCAAGATGGACGACGACATCTATCAAGATCGTCAAGACCAGACGGCCACGGTAGGTGTCCAACTCTTGGGCGAGGACGGGGAGCCAACCGGAGAGGTCGCCCTCATCTGGACGACGACTCCGTGGACACTTCCGTCGAACTTGGCCATCGCCGTCGGCCCGGACATCGACTACGTCGCGGTGGAGCCCACTAGCGGTGCGCTAGCGGGCAAGAGGGTCATTCTCGCCGAGCAACTGCTGGCCGACTATGCACCCGAACTTGGCGCAAAGGATCCCTCGCCCAAAAAGAAGGACGAGGAAGAAATAGACCTTCCCGCTGCCCAGGACCTAGTGGTGGCACGCATCAAGGGCGCCGACCTTCTCGGCCGTCGATACGCTCCGATGTTCCCCTACTTTGAGGGGCGTGAAGAAGGCGCTCCTGGCCCGAACGCCTTTCAGATCATCGCGGGTGACTTCGTGACCACGGAAGACGGAACCGGTCTGGTGCACATCGCCCCGGCCTTTGGTGAGGACGACATGAACGTTTGTCTCACGGCCGGAATCAAGGCAGTGGTGCCTGTCGATGAGCGTGGCCGCTTCACCGCCGAGGTCTCTGATTACCAAGGCGTTCAGGTCTTCGACGCCAACCGACTAATCCTCTCAGACCTACGCGAGCAGGAAGGTCCGATAGCTCGCGAGGACGAGGGACGTCGTCCCGTTCTGGTCCGCCAAGCCTCCTATCTGCACTCTTACCCGCACTGCTGGCGCTGCCGTCAGCCCCTGATCTACCGGGCGGTGTCTTCCTGGTTTGTTGAGGTCACTAAGTTCCGTGACCGCATGGTGGAGCTAAACCAGCAGATCAACTGGGTTCCCGACCACATCAAGGACGGCCAGTTCGGCAAGTGGCTTGAGGGTGCGCGCGACTGGTCCATCAGCCGCAACCGCTTCTGGGGTGCACCGATCCCGGTATGGAAATCCGATAACCCCGAATATCCACGGGTGGACGTTTACGGTTCGTACCAGCAGATTGCCGATGACTTCGGGGTGGACGCCGACAGCATTAACCTGCACCGTCCCGACGTTGACGACCTGGTTAGGCCGAACCCGGACGACCCAACGGGTAACTCGATGATGCATCGCGTTCCCGAGGTCCTAGACTGCTGGTTCGAGTCCGGTTCAATGCCGTTTGCCCAGGTTCACTACCCATTTGAGAACCAGGACTGGTTCGAGGATCACTACCCGGGCGACTTCATCGTCGAGTACATCGGCCAAACTCGCGGCTGGTTCTACCTGCTGCATGTCCTGGCCACCGCACTCTTTGATCGCCCCGCGTTCCTTAACGTCATCTCGCACGGAATCGTCCTTGGTGACGATGGACGCAAGATGAGTAAATCCCTGCGTAACTACCCGGACGTTACCGGGGTTTTCGACGACTACGGCTCGGACGCGATGCGCTGGTTCCTGCTGGCCTCGCCGGTGGTGCGCGGCGGTAATCTGATCGTTACCGCAGACGGCGTGCGCGACGCGGTTCGTCAGGTGGTCCTTCCCCTCTGGAACGCCTATTACTTCCTGACTCTCTACGGCAACGCCTGTGATGGGGGCGCGGGAATCACCCCCAGACGCCTAGACATGGAGTGCGATGACATTTCTCCGCTACCGGAGATGGACCGCTATCTGCTGGCACGTACCTATGAGGTGACGAACGAGGTTCGTGCGGCGATGGACGAATACGACATCGCCCGTGCCGCCGCCCGACTGCGTGACCACCTAGAAGTGATCACCAACTGGTACATCCGCACCCAGCGCGACCGATTCTGGGACGAGGACCGAGACGCGTTCGACACGCTGTACACGGCATTGGTCGTTTTCGCCGAGGCCGCTGCACCGCTGCTTCCCCTGGTGACTGAGGAAATCTGGAGGGGACTCACCGGCGGCGAATCCGTCCACCTGGCCGACTTCCCGCAACTTCCTGAAACGTGGGTGGACGCTACACTGGTTGCCAATATGGACGAGGTGCAGGAGATCGTCTCTGCGGCCCACAGCCTACGTAAGACGAACAACGTTCGGGTGCGCCAGCCCCTCGGCCGCCTGACTGTTGTGGCGAGCGACCCGGATTCCCTCGTACAGTTCTCGCCGATCATCGCACAGGAAGTCAACGTGAAAGAGGTTGACTTCGAAGCACCCGAGGAGTCGGGTTTTGAAGTCAAGCGCTCGCTGGGCCTGAACCCAAGGGAATTCCCCGGCACGGTTCGCCCGCTCACCTCCAAACTGTTTGCCGCTGCGAAGAGCGACCAGTGGGAAGTGGTTGGAGACGCCGACACCGTCCGTTTCCCGGGAGTGACGCTCGACGGGGCGCCGGTGGAACTCTCCGGCGACCAGTTCACGCTCACCATTGGCGTGGAGGCGACGGGGGACGAGGTTGCCGCAGTGCTGGACTCCGGTGCGTTCGTCATCCTGGATACCGCGGTTTCAGAAGAACTGGAACAAGAAGGTTACGCCCGTGACCTGGTTCGCGTCATCCAGGACGCCCGAAAGGAAGCCGACTTCCACGTTTCCGATCGGATCACCGTCGAACTGGTTGTGCCCGAGGAGCGCCTTGTTGCGCTTGACGCCCACGGCGACATGATCGCCCGCGAGACGCTCGCGACCGCGCTGAATGTCGCCGCTGGTGATGAACTGTCGGTCTTGGTGACTAGAGTTTGACCCATGACAGACTCAACTGGACGTAACTTCGACGGGCGGGACCGGAATGACTCTGGGGGATTTGAGATTCCTCAGGGCGTTGACCCCGAACTGATCCCGTACCTGATCGCTGCTGACGAGGATGACGAGTCAGACGATGATGAAGACGGTGACGACGATCGCGGTGGGTCTTCAGAGGAAGAGGACCAGAGCGACCTCGAACAGCTTCGACGGATAGTCAAAGAGACGCTGCTAGCTGGGGCTGACCCCGAGTTGATTGCGTCCATCCTTGAGGAAGATGGCGATGCGGACGGGGAAGAAGCCGACCCTGAGGTACTACAGGTCGCCGAACACGAAGCCCTGTTGGACGAGGCGGAAGCGGAGGCGGAGTTAAACGTCGTCTACGAGGACCTCATCACTAGGACACCTGAACATGACTTTGATCCGACCCTGGATCGAGTTCAACAGACGCTCTACGTCCTCGGTGATCCCCAGGACGCATATCCGATACTCCACATCGCGGGAACCAACGGAAAGACTTCAACCACTCGTCTTTCTGCCGCTCTGCTTAGCGGATTTGGCCTGCGAACCGGAACGTTCACTTCGCCCCACCTGATCAGCGTGCGTGAGCGGATCCAAGTAAACGGCAAGCCTCTCTCGGCTCGTGAGTTCCTCTCTGCCTGGCAGGACGTCTCCCCTTACATCGACATGGTCGACGAGAAGGCTGAAGAGGCAGGAACCCCAAAGATCTCGTACTTCGAGGCGCTGGCGGTCACCGCTCTGGCGGCATTTGCTGACATTCCGGTTGATGCTGCGGTCATCGAGGTGGGACTGGGAGGCCGCTTTGACGCAACCAATGTCGTGAACTCTGGCGTCCAAATCATCACCCCGATCTCCTTTGATCACCAGAAGTACCTGGGAAACACCATCGCCGAGATTGCGGGGGAGAAGGCGCAGATCATCAAGCCGGGGTCGATCGTCGTAGTTTCGAGCCAGGACCCGGCAGCGCTCGCGGTGATCGAGGAACAGGTGGAGGCAACCGACTCGATCATGCGTCTGCAAGATCGCGACTGGGCTGTTGAATCCAGGCAGCCAGGGGTGGGCGGACAGATGATTTCCGTTCGCAGCCCTGCGGCGCTGTACGAGGATTTGTTCATTCCGCTTCACGGAGAACACCAGGCCCAAAACGCGGCTGCCGCGTTGGTCGCCGTTGAGGCCATCATGGGCGGGAAGGCGCTGCCCCCGGAGGTAGTCGAGGCCGGATTCCTCCAGGCTCGTTCTCCCGGCAGACTTGAGATTGTCCGTCGCTCACCGACCGTAATTGTCGACGCTGCACACAACCCAGCAGGAGTAGTTGCCATGCGAGCGGGTCTCGCGGAGGCATTCCAACTCGACTACTTAGTCGGGGTGTTCTCCGCAATGGCTGATAAGAACATCGAGGCCATGCTGGTTGAAATTGAGCCAGCCATGGACCAAATAGTGCTCACTCAGATGCAGGGGGCACGACCCATTGACATTGAGGACCTGACGGAAATTGCGGTGGGAGTATTTGGGGAGGACCGCGTTCATATCAAGCCTGAGCTGGCTGATGCGTTGGAAGAGGCCGTGAGACTAATGGACGCCCCAAGCGATCCAAGCCTTCAAAGGGCGGTCGTCGCCTTCGGTTCCATCATGCTTGCTGGTGATGTGAAGGCGCTGTTCCAGCGATAGTTGGTTCCGATGCCTGTTTCAGGCCGCTGACAACGCCATCATGGGATGGCAAGATTGGAAGCGAACGCCCTGTCCAGCGTCGGCTCAGGTATTCGAGTCCGCCCTGGTCATGGAGGTTCCGCTACGTGGCCATCGAAGTTGAACTGGTCGCGAAGCAGCCACTGAAAATGCGAGAGGTAGCGTCAATGAAGAAGCTGATTAATGATCCACACGACGTGGTAACAGAGACACTGGAGGGCCTTGCGCTTGCACATCCCGAGAAGGTCGTAGTCCACCTGGGCCCTGACTGGGTTGAGCGTGCTGTGCCCAAGGCAGAAGGAAAAGTAGCTCTGGTGTCCGGTGGCGGATCAGGGCACGAACCGCTGCACGCAGGGTACGTGGGCGAGGGCATGCTGGACGCCGCCGTCCCGGGTCCGGTTTTCACTTCACCAACCCCCGATCCGATCGCCGCTGCAACCGCTGCCGTTGACCGCGGTGCTGGAGTGCTGTACATCATCAAGAACTACACGGGTGACGTGCTGAACTTTGAGACTGCGGCGGACCTGTCTGAAATGGAGGACATCAAGGTTTCGTCGGTCATCGTTAATGACGACTGCGCCGTGGAGGATTCGCTGTACACTGCGGGACGTCGCGGTGTGGCCGGCACAGTTTTCGTCGAGAAAATTGCTGGTGCGGCTGCCGAACAGGGAAAGTCCCTGGAAGAAGTCACTGAGATAGCCAGGCGCGTCAATCAAAACATGCGTTCAATGGGTCTGGCGCTTGGACCCTGCACGGTTCCGCACGCCGGTAAGCCCTCGTTCGACCTAGGAGAAAATGAGATTGAGCTAGGCATCGGAATTCACGGTGAACCCGGATATCGCCGTGGTCCCATGGAAGAGGCCGATGCGTTAACGGTCGAGCTCTACCAGCAGATCCGAGACGACCTGGGATTGAAGGAGGGGGATCGGGTAATCGCCATGGTTAATGGCATGGGCGGAACCCCCGAGTCTGAGCTCTACATCGTCTTCCGCAGGCTGGCGTCGCTGCTGACAGAAGACCTGATTGTTCGGGAACGTCAAATGGTTGGAAACTTTGTTACCAGCCTTGAGATGCCGGGCGTTTCACTCTCGCTGCTACGCGTGGATGATGAGATGCTCGAACTGTTCGACGCTCACGTAGACACCGTCGCGTGGACTAACTAGGAGATAGCAATATGACACAGAGCCTGGACTGGGCCCGAAAGTGGATTCAGAACTCCGCTGTCGTAGTCGCAGACAACCGCGAACTGCTCATTGATCTGGATCGACAGATCGGTGACGGTGACCACGGTGAGAATCTCGACCGGGGATTCACAGCCGTGATTCGCGGCGACGGTCTTGAGAGCGCGGAGAGCGGTGCTGACGTACTGAAGTATGTTGCCAAGACTCTGCTTTCAACCGTGGGGGGAGCCGCCGGACCGCTTTACGGAACGGCGTTCCTCAAGGCAGCACAGCAGTTCCCGGACGGTGAACTAGACGCCGCTGCGGTTGGGCAGATTCTTACCGGAGCAGTCCAGGGAATCCAGGCTCGTGGCAAGGCAGAAGCCGGAGAAAAAACGATGGTGGATGCCTGGTTGCCCGCGGCGCAGGCCGCGAGCGCTGACGGTGGTGACGTTGTCTCGGCACTTGAGGCGGCTGCAAGCGCAGCTAACGATGGTGCTGAGGCAACGAAGCCGCTGAAAGCGACGAAGGGTCGTGCCTCTTACTTGGGGGAGCGTTCTCGCGGTCATCTTGATCCCGGTGCGGTTTCGTCAGCGCTGATCCTCAGGGCCGCCGCGGACGCTGCTGAGGAAGTGTACGGGGATTCAAACGATGGGTGAAGTTTCGCCGTCGCGTGTCTCTCTTGTGGTGGTTTCTCATTCGAAGCTGATTGCGGATGGAACTCGGGAGCTGGCTTTGGCAATGGCTCCGAACGTGCATATCGGCGCCGCTGGCGGTGATCCCGCTGGCGGTCTTGGGTCTTCTTTTGACTTGATTGAGTCGCAGGTTTCCCAGGCTCAGGAAGGGGCTGGGGGACGCGGAGTCGTTGTTCTTACGGATCTGGGTTCGGCAACGCTGACGGTCGACTCGGTCATCGAGTTTGCTGACGACCCTGACCTGGTTCGGTATGCACCGGGACCGTTGGTCGAGGGCGCTGTTGCGGCAGCGGTGGCGGCCGAGGTAGGCGGGGATCTGGATAAGGTGGTGTCTGCTGTGGCGGACGCGGCCCGGTCGATGTGCCAGGAACTGCCTTCTTCATCGTCAGAGTCCTCGACCGCACCAGAGGGTGAAGGAGTCGTAGAGATCAAGGCGGTTGTTGCTGACAAGGCTGGGCTCCATGCGCGGCCCGCCGCGAAGATCGCCACGATCATTGCTGGGTTCGATGCCGAAGTGTGGATTGATGAGGCTGACTGCGCTTCGGCAATGGAGCTTATGGGCGCAGGTATCGAGTTTGGGCAAGAGGTTACCGTTCGTGCCGAGGGGCCTGACGCGGGCCGTGCTGCCCGTGAGATTGCCGACGGCATCAACGCTGGATTTGACGAATAGGTTCGGGCGTCCCTGCCACATCCTGCTCGCTGTGGTGCCCGAGAAACCCGCGTTTGCTGCGTTGTCATCGTCGGCTTTGCCACCAGCAAAGTCTCCTCTTCCGCCTTGCAACCACGAGCTTCTCTGGCATCCTCGCTTGAGCATGATCTGGCAGACACGCCCCGGTTAGGCCCGTAATGGACTGTCTGTGGTAACCGGGACTTATGATTACCACAGTTAGTTCATCCCAAAGGAGTATCAATGCCGACCCCTGATCTACTGGACTCTGATAAGGAGCACACCCTGGTTTTGGTTAAGCCAGACGGTTTTGCGCGCGGCCTCACGGGCGAGGTGCTGCGTCGAATCGAAGCTAAGGGCTATGTCCTCAAGGGCCTCAAAATCAAGTTCGCGAGTGAGGAACTGCTGAGCGAGCACTATGCGGAACACGCGGAGCGTCCGTTCTTCCCGTCGATGATTAAGTACATGATGGAGGGTCCCGTTGTTGCCGTGGTTGTTGAGGGCGACCGAGTGATCGAGGGAATCCGTAATATCGTCGGAGCCACTAACCCAACTCTTGCGGCAGCGGGAACCATCCGCGGGGATCTTGGAAGGGACTGGGCAACCGAAGCGGTGAAGAATCTGGTGCATGCCTCAGACTCTGAGACTTCGGCGATCCGTGAGATCGCCCTGTGGTTTCCTGAGCTTCAGTACCACTAGACGCCGTTTATTTTCCCTGCTCAACACGCCCTGAGGATCTTCCATGTACCTGAAGGACCTGACGCTTCGTGGCTTCAAGTCTTTCGCTTCCGCTACCCGGTTCCGCTTCGAACCGGGTATCACGGCGGTGGTTGGTCCGAACGGTTCGGGTAAATCAAATGTCGTTGACGCACTCGCCTGGGTTATGGGAGAGCAGGGCGCAAAGTCGTTGCGTGGCGGCAACATGGCAGACGTTATCTTCGCTGGTTCGGCGGGGCGACCCGCACTTGGTAGGGCTCAGGTTGAACTAACGATTGATAACTCGGATGGTAAACTCCCGATTTCGTATTCCGAGGTGACGATTTCACGGACCATGTTCCGTTCCGGTGGTTCGGAGTACGCAATCAACGGACAGCAGGTACGCCTCCTTGACGTCCAAGAGTTGCTTTCTGACACCGGCCTGGGACGCCAGATGCACGTGATCGTGGGTCAGGGCCAGCTGGATACGGTACTGACCGCAACCCCGCAGGACAGACGAGCCTTCATTGACGAGGCTGCCGGGGTCGCCAAGCACCGGCGACGCAAAGAACGGGCTCTGCGCAAGCTAGAGACAATGGACGGGAACCTGGTTCGTGTCCTTGACCTAACCGAGGAAATCCGCCGCCAACTACGCCCCCTAGCAAGACAGGCGAAGGCCGCGCGCGAGGCCGCGGGCGTCAGAGAGCGCTTGGATTACGCTCGTGCGCGGCTACTAGCAGCTGACCTGGTCGACTCGGGCGAACGCCTCGAACGTGAACGGGCCGCGCTGAACAATCTTCGAGAATCCAGCGGGGACATGGAACGACAGATTCGCGTCCTCCAACAACAGGCCGACACGAAACAGTCTGAGGTGGATAGGCTTTCCGCAGAGGTTCAGGTCATTGCCGACCACTACCGTGACTACCGAGAACTGTCTGGGCGGCTCACAGCACTAGCAGAAATCGCTACTGAGCGCGCCGCCAGCGCCGGGAGGGTGCCCTCCGCCATAACTGACGACGCAGTCCAGATCGCAGCTAAGCGGGCGGGTGAGGCAGAGGCTGAGGCAGTTGAAGCCAAGCAAAAGGCGACCGAGGCGGCTACCGCAGCAGCGCAGGTTGAGACGGAACGTCGCGCCCGGCAAATCGAGGCTGAGCAGGCGAGGAAGGACCTCTACCAGCAACAGCTCGAACTGGAGAGAATTCAGCGGGCCTTTGGGGAGCACCAGGGACGGATTGAACGAGCTTCCGCGGCTCTGGCAGCAGCAGAGGAGCAACTGAAGCAGGCGCGAGCTTCTCAGGGCTCCGCCGAGCAGCGCCTGGCTGGTGTCCCTGAGCCTGAAGGGGAACAGGACTCAATCACGGAGTCAAGCCAGGGAGCCCAGGCCCAGTATCAAGCGGCGGCGGAAGCCGAGCAGAAGGCGCGTGACGCAGGGCAGATAGCCGAACGCGACGAACGAACTGCGGGTGAGGAACTCTCTTCCCAGATCTCAAGACGGGAAACACTCGCCCGATCACTTAACCGGGTTGAAAGTGTTTCCGAGGGCGCGGCAGGCTCGCCGCGGGCCGATTGGACTAAGCGGGTTCTGTCCTCGTCCCAGGGAACACTCTCATCTCAGATCCGAGTTGAACGCGGTTGGGAAGATGCTGTGACCGCGCTTCTAGGGCCGATGGCTGAGGCGCGCGTCATGAGCGCGGGTGGACCGTTACGCTCGATGTTGCCCTCTGACTTCTCATTCGGTGAGGGAGATGAACAACCGGTACCGGGCATGGTCCAGCCGTCTTCATCGACAGCGGCTGAGGATGAGCTCGAGGTTGCACCTCGGCGAGAGGGTGCCGTTCCGGTATTCTCGGTGATAGAAGCCCCCGCAGACTTGATCGCTACTGTTCATGAACTTCTTGGCGACTGCTGGCTTTGCGAGAGCCTCGATGCAGTTGCCGAAGTCTTAACGGAGCAGGCAGCGGGTGCGCGCAGAGCCGCCACCCCCGACGGAATGATTTTTACGAAGCATTCGGTCAAGCTCCCCGGACAGACTGGAACCTCGACTCTTCGACTGCGAGCTGACTACGAGGACGCATACGCCGACGCGGATCGCGCACAAAAGGAGTTAGAGCGGGTCTCTGTCATTGCAGCTACCGCACGGGGAGCTTTGTCTGAAGCACGCGCCGCCCGCGAGTCGGCTCTAGAGACGCTCCGCGCCAGCGATGCGCAAAGGGCGGAGGAAGCCCAGGAGCGCGCCAGGGTCTCTGCTCTGCACCACGCTGCAGCGCAAGACCTTGAGCGAGCAACCCAGTCCGTCGCGCGCGCAGTTACCGCTCAGCAGGCGGCAGAGTCGCAGTATCAGAGCCTGACCGGGGGCGACGCTCCGGCTCAGCCGCAATCCGCCGAGGTGTTTCTTTCCGAGGCAAGGGCCGAGCTAGCGCAAAAAGAGGACGCCCTGGAACGGGCGCGCGAAGCCGACAGCAATGCCCGAATGACAGCACACGTCGCAGCAGAACGCAGTAGCGCAATGGAACGCCAGGTGCGGGCATTTCAAACTCAGGCGGTACGACTTCGGGAGGACCGTGAGCGCCAACTGAGGAGAGAGTCGAAGGCGAAGGTCATAGTGGAGCGCGGCGAGCAGATCTCCGAGCGCGCCCGCGAAGCATCGCGCACCAGCGAAGCTGGGGCTGATCGCTGCGCGAGTGCGAGGGAAAAGGTCATGCAAGCCCGCCAGGTCGCGGAGTCGGAGGCAAACGCTGCACGTAATCAACTGCAAGGTTTGGAAGCCGCTCGTGGTGGTGCCCGGGAACACCTTTTGCAAAGCGAGGTTGCTTTTGCTCAGTTCCAGGGATCGCACATGAACCTGGTCGGACAAGTGCTTGGCTTTCTCCGTTTGGATGCAGCAATCGGCGGCGAGGAGACTGGGCGGCCCACGGACGAGCTCCCTGAGGAAGTCCAGAACTTTATTCGTGACTTCGGTCCGCAACACCCTTGGTCGAGTGAGCAAGAAGACTCGGAGGATGTTCCCTTCAATAGGGCCACTGCCGCCGAGCAACTGCGCCGCGCTGAAAGGGAACTGCAGCGCCTTGGGGTTGTCAATCCGCTCGCCGTTGAGGAGCACGCAGCACTACAGTCCAGGCTGGATTTCTTACTTGAGCAGATTGAGGACTTGAACCGTTCGAAGGCTGATCTACTGGAGTTGATTCGCGACGTCGACGCACAGGTCAAGGCCTCTTTCAACTCCGCGTTTGAGGACACTTCAGAGCAGTACTCCAAAGTGTTTGAGCGCCTGTTTCCCGGTGGTACGGGACGACTGGAACTCACGGACCCCGAAGACCCTCTGGCTACCGGCGTTGAGATCTACGCGCGTCCCTCTGGAAAGAAGGTGACCCGTCTTTCGCTACTCAGCGGTGGGGAACGGTCACTTGCCGCTCTCGCGTACCTGATTGCCATCTTCCTGGCGCGTCCCTCCCCGTTCTATGTGATGGATGAGGTCGAGGCCGCACTGGATGATATGAACCTCTCGCGGGTTCTGAGCTTGTTCGAAGACCTGCGTGACGAGAGCCAGTTGCTGATAATCACACACCAGAAACGGACAATGGAAATCGCTGATGCGCTCTACGGTGTTTCAATGAAGGGTGGCGTCACGGCAGTGGTGTCACACCGAATGGATGACTGATCTCAGTCTTCCGGGGTGAAAAGGTCGTCTTTCCCGATAGCTTGTCTGCCGGGGATAATAGGGGCGGGTTAGCTCTCGTTCGCTAAAAGAAGGGTTGGACGGTACAGCTGTGGTTAGTGGTCGCGCACTCGTGCTACTGGTGATTGTGGTGCTGTTGCTCGTTGCAATGGTCATAATCGTCGGTGCCGCTTTGATGCAAAAGCCGACTCGCGCCTGGCGCCTTCAGTGGCAAGAGAACGCTTTTGACCTGAAGCGAGCGGGAATGAAGACGCTTAAGGGGGAGCCGGTACAGCCTCGCGTGGTCTCATTCAGTGAGCTAATGGACGACCCCTATGTCACCTACTTCAGTCCCGCACCAGAGACGTATCGGCTACCCCAGGCGCAGCTGACACGGCCGGTGGCAGAAGCTGGCTTTATGCCGGAGCGCGTCTCGGTCTTGGTTCACGATGAGTCATCCGCAGTCCTCGAACAATCAGAGGTCGCGTGGGAAGACTTCGACGGGAGCTACAACTACTTTGACAACTCTGGCTACCAACCGGAGAAGCCCGAGGAACCTCAGCTCACCTTTGATGAGAAGCAAGAACTGGGCCTGATCGGCAGTTGGAACCCCGGGCCAGCCGAAGTTAGTCCGGTCCCCGAGATTGAGCCGGGGCAGTTCTGGGCCACGGTAGCGAAGACGCTTGTCGGCACATGGGCGACACTTCAGGCGCGTTACGGGGATTGGAACGCCCAGCGCAGCGAGCGAAAGCTCGCCGCGGAAGAGGCGGCAAGGGAACAGGCCGAACGTGAGGCGACTGAAAGCGCCGAAGCCGAAGTCGTGCTTGACTCGCAGATCTTCGAAGCCGAGCCGCTCGAGTCTGTGAGTGTGACGGGGCCCGAGGCCGAGATCGCGATAGCGGCCGAGTCTGTGGTTGAGGGGGAGCCTGAGATTGATGCCGCGGTTGAGTCCGAACCTATGCCTGAGCCTATACGTGTCGCAGAGCCGGGGATTGAAGTCGAACCTGAGACGCCGGTAGGACCCGAACCCAAGTTCGCCGTGGAGTTTCCTCCTCCTCCGCCGCCCCCTCCCAGTGCGGCAATCGTTGGGACCCAGGAAGATCTGGTCGAGGATGAGTCGCCTGCGGAAAGCCTGCGGATCTTCGATGAGTACGACGAGGATATTGAGCCCACCGCCGTCCCTGTCGCCTCTGAGCCGGAGCAACTGGGCGAGTGGATCGGCGGATTGCGCTACCTGTCAGAACCCCGCCCAGAGGGGGAGTGGCGCGAGTACGTTCCCCGGATTAAAGACTTCAGGGACTCTCTCCCTCCTGAAGACTGAAAGGAATTGTCTTGAACGATTTCGCCCAGTTCCTGCAGACACCAGTTGGCATCCTTGTTGCCGTCTTGGTGCTACTGCTGGTTGCCTTCATCATTTGGTTCATTGTTTCCAGAGGAAAACGCGGCGGGTCCGTCCCAGAGGGTGTTTCTTCGGTCGAGGTTGAGACCAAGCCGCCAGTATCTGAGAAACCGGAGGCGGCCAAAGAAGAGGCAGAGACACCGGCTGAAGAAGCCGAGAAACTTGAGGTTCCGGAGTCAGTAACCAGCCGAATGCAACGACTTCGCTCCCGGATGGCGAAGTCTGGATCCATTGGAAACACGCTACTTTCTGTCTTCTCCCGCGGCGATCTTTCAGCGTCTGACTGGGAAGAAATCGAGGAGACCCTACTTCTGGCGGACGTTGGCATGGGGCCAACTGAAGAGATAATGACCCGACTGCGGACCGAAGCGAAGGTGCGCGGGAATCTTTCCTCAGGCGAAGCGAAGGCGGTACTGAGGGAGGAACTGCTCGCGCTGGTTGGAACTGACACAGATCGCTCGCTGAACCTCGCGAAGCCCTCGTCCAACAGCGGTGAAGAACTACCTGCGGCGGTGCTGGTGGTAGGCGTAAACGGTACTGGTAAAACCACCACTATCGGCAAATTGGCTCGCCTGTTGCGAGCCGAAGACAAGTCGGTCGTCCTCGGGGCAGCGGACACCTTCAGGGCTGCCGCAGCCGAGCAGTTGACGACCTGGGGTGACCGGGTCGGGGTGCCGGTCATATCCTCAGACCGCGAGGGCGGCGACCCGGCCTCGGTCGCGTTCGAAGCAGTGAAAGAAGCCGTTGACACCGACGCCGATGTGGTCATCGTCGACACTGCCGGTCGACTTCAGACCAAGGCCACACTCATGGACGAGCTCGGCAAGATTCGCCGGGTCATGGAGAAGCAGGCTCCCGTTGAGGAAGTCTTGCTGGTTCTCGACGCGACCACCGGGCAAAACGGGATGAGGCAGGCGCAGGTCTTTAGCGAGGTCGTTGGGATAACCGGCATCGTCTTGACGAAGCTTGACGGTTCGGCGAAGGGCGGGATCGTCGTCTCTGTTCAGCGAGAACTTGGGGTTCCTGTGAAACTGGTGGGCCTGGGCGAGGGGCCCGATGATCTAGCACCCTTTGACCCGGAAGGATTCGTTGACGCGATTATTGGGGATTAGTCTGCGGTAGTCTGTAGGGCGTGCCTCCCAAATCCACGCTCGCTGCGGTCGCCGTAAAATCCGCGCTTGCTGCGTTGTCATCGTCGGCTTTGCCACCAGCAAAGCCTCCTCTTCCGCCTTGCAATCACGAATCTTCTGGCACCCTCGCCTGAGCGCGGATTCGAGAGACACACCCTAGTCGAAACCCAAGAGGAAAACTGTGTTCAACACGCTTTCAGACCGTCTGAGTGACTCTTTCAAGCGCCTGCGCGGAAAGGGCATCCTCAGCGAGGCCGACGTAGACGAAACCCTAAGTGAGATTCGCCGAGCACTACTTGACGCGGACGTAGCGCTTCCGGTTGTTCGCGATTTCATCTCTCAGGTGAGGGAACAGGCATACGGAGCGACCCGATCAAAGGCGCTGAACCCCGGCCAGCAGGTCGTCCAGGTGGTTCATGACCAACTGGTAGAAATCCTTGGTGGTGAAACCCGCGAACTGGTATTCGCTCAGCGCGGGCCCACTGTCTTCATGCTGGCGGGTCTTCAGGGAGCAGGTAAGACCACACTCGCTGGGAAGCTCGGAAAGTGGCTCCGCGAGAACGACAAGTCGGTTCTTTTAGTTGCCTCCGACCTGCAGCGCCCGAATGCAGTGAATCAGCTACAGGTTGTTGGTGAGCGAGCTGGGGTCCAGGTTTGGGCTCCCGAGCCTGGCAACGGTGTGGGTGACCCGGTTCAGGTGGCTCGCAGCGGCCTCCAGTACGCAATCGAAAACGGGATTGACGTCGTAATCGTTGACACCGCCGGACGACTGGGCGTCGACCAGGAGATGATGGAGCAGGCCCGTCAGATTCGGGACGCCGTCAATCCTCACGAGATCATGTTCGTTCTTGACGCCATGGTGGGCCAGGATGCAGTCCAAACCTCGATGGCATTCCGCGATGGCGTTGGCTTTACAGGCGTTGTCATGTCGAAGCTCGACGGTGACGCTCGCGGTGGCGCGGCGCTGTCGGTGCGAGGTGTCACCGGTGCTCCGATCCTCTTTGCCTCAACGGGTGAAGGCCTGGATGACTTCGAGCGTTTCCACGCGGATCGAATGGCCGGGCGCATCCTCGACATGGGTGATGTTCTCACGCTGATCGAGCAGGCTGAACGCAAGTTTGACCAGGAAGAAACCGAGAAGATGGCCGCTAAGGTCATGTCCGGTGAACTCACCCTGGATGATTTCCTTGCGCAACTGCAACAGGTGAAGAAACTCGGCTCAATGAAGAAGGTCCTGGGCATGATGCCCGGGATGGGCCAGATGCGCAGTCAACTAGAGAACTTTGATGAGCGTGAGGTTGATAAGGTCGAGGCCATTGTCCGGTCAATGACCCCGGCCGAGCGCCAGGATGTGAAGATCCTCAATGGTTCGCGTCGAGCGAGAATCGCGAAGGGTTCCGGCACCACCGTTACTGATGTCAACGGCCTGGTCAAACGCTTTGAGGGTGCAAAGACAATGATGGCTCAAATGGGCGGAGCCATGGGTCCCGGCGGCGCGCCCGACTTTGCCGCGATGGCCCGCGGTGGAGGCGGCGGACGCGCAAAGCAGCGGGAGCAGGCCAGGAAGGCTCAGGCTCAGAAGCGTAAGGTCGCAAAGAAGGCCCGTTCGGGAAATCCAGCGAAGCGGAAGCAACAAGAGCTTGAGGTCCTTCTGCCACCTTCACAGCGGAAGAGCGCCGCCGAGCCGCAGGTCAAGGGTTCAGCTTTTGGTTTGCAGCAGCCCGAACCTGAACCGCCCTCGCGTGAGACGTTGGACTCACTTCCGGATGACCTGAAACGACTCCTCTCGGGGATGTAGGACCTTGAGAAGTCTCGCTGGTGACCGATTCCACGGGGGAAAACCTGCCTCAGGTGGCTTGCCTCCTCTCGGGCTAGCTACACTTGTCACTTGTACTTGCGCTGAGTGGACCCCTCTCTTTCCGCTTTGAGCTCGTCCAGCCGAGGCCTGTCGGTACCGTGACCCACCGGTTACCGCCCGGACTCAAAATTTCTAGATTTGGAGATACCACTCAAGTGGCAGTTCGAATTCGTTTGAAGCGGATGGGTTCCATCCACAACCCCTACTACCGCGTTGTTGTCGTCGATTCACGCAAGAAGCGTGACGGTCGTGTGATTGAGGAAATCGGAACTTACGATCCGAAGCCGAATCCCTCGAAGATCGAGATTGACTCAGAGCGCGCCGTCTACTGGTTGGGTGTTGGCGCACAGCCGTCCGACACCGCTCGTCGTCTACTTTCCCTAAACGGTGACCTGGCTCGCGCTGCGGGCAAGGAGAACGTCGTCTCGCGCATCAAGGTTGCGGACGAGGATAAGGAAGCGGAACGTCAGGCAGCTATCAAGGCCGCCGAGGACAAGGCGCAGAAGACCAAGGCAAAGGCCGCTGAGTCTAAGGCCAAGGAAGCCGCAGTGAAGGCCGAGGAGTCTGCGGACGCCGCAGTCAAGGCTGATGAAGCTGCCGCTGCCGAGGACACCGCCGCTACCCTGGCAGCCGAGGAGGCCGCTAACGAAGCAACCCCGGAAGAGTTCCCTAAGGATGCTGAGTAAGCATGCTTGCTGACGCACTTGAGCACCTGGTCGGCGGGATCGTTGATAATCCCGAGGATGTACGCGTGACTTCGCGGAACACTCGACGCGGTGAGTTGCTTGAGATCCGCGTGAACCCGGATGACCTGGGACGCGTCATTGGGCGCGGGGGCCGCACCGCACGTGCACTCCGCACTGTGATGTCGGCGATCAAGGGTTCGGGTTCGGTTCGAGTCGACGTAGTCGAGTAATACTCGGGCCAGTGAGCGACAACCTAGTTCTGGCCGGAATCATCGGCGCAGCGCGCGGACTAAAGGGCGAAGTATTCGTCGAGGTTCGCACAGACCGCGCTGACGAGGTCTTTGGAGTGGGTTCACAGTTATTTCTGCGAAGCGCCCGTGGAGATGCAGCGCCAGCTGTATCCCCGGGCGCTTTTGCGCGCGTTCCGAGCATCCTCACAATAGACGCATCCCACGTTCATTCGGGACGACAGATACTCCACTTCGCAGAGGCCCAGACTCGCGAGCAGGCAGAAGCTCTGCGAGGGGCACACCTCATGACACCCGAGGCCCTGGAAGAAGACGCCTGGTATCCCTATCAACTTGTTGGTCTTGAAGTAGTGACTCCGGACGGTGAACCCCTGGGAACGATCTCCGGACTAGCCCAGGGCACAGCGCACGACTTCCTGTTGGTTGATCATTCCGGCACTGACGTGATGGTCCCCTTCGTGCTTGAGATAGTCCCGGAGGTCTCCATAACGGACAGGCGTGTCGTCGTTGACGCCCCAGAAGGGCTGTTCGACTAGGGCAATGCGCTTCGACCTGATCACCATATTCCCGGAGTATTTCGCCCCCCTGTCGCTTTCCCTCCTCGGAAAAGCCCAGCAGGACGGTGCTCTGCAGATCCACGTTCATAATCTGCGTGATCACGCGACCGGGAAACACCTCGCAGTTGACGACACCCCCGCAGGTGGCGGTGCGGGGATGGTCATGCGCCCCGATGTTTGGGGTGAAGCAATCGACGCTTCGATAAAGGAGGCTGTGGCGGACGAAGGCGAATCTCCAAGTCCGTTCCGGGTGGTCCTTGCGATTCCGACTCCCAGTGGCATCCCCCTAAACCAGCGTCTTCTTGAGGACCTCACTTCCGCGGACCAAATAATCGTAGCCTGCGGCAGGTACGAGGGTGTTGACGCCCGGGTGGCCGAGCACTACGCAGATGGAACGGAGAGTGTGGAGGTACTCGAGTTCTCCCTTGGTGACTATGTGTTGAACGGGGGAGAGGTGGCTGCCCTGGCTCTGGTTGAAGGAGTCTCACGGCTAATTGACGGGGTCGTTGGAAACCCGGATTCCCTCGTCGAAGAGTCTCACTCGGAAGCGGGGCTGCTGGAGTATCCGGCATTTACCAGGCCGAAGCAGTGGAGGGACCGTGAGATCCCAGGCGTCCTCTTCAGTGGTGATCACGGGCGCATTGCAAGATGGCGGAGGGATCGAGCATTGGAGAAGACGGCACAGTGCAGGCCTGACATGATCGAAAAACTCCTGGAGCAGCCGGGCTCGCTTGACAAGCGTGACCGGGAAGTGCTGGCACGCGAAGGAATTCTGCTCCAACCTCGTAGGGCATCCGTGAGTTTTCGGGTGCTGGAGCCGACCGAAGCAGAGATTCAACGGGTGTCTGACCTGGCTGGGCGAACGTTCCCACTGGCATGTCCGCCTGGAACTCCGGACGAGGAGATTGAAGACTTTGTTCAAACGAGTTTGAGCCCGGAAGTGATTGCCGCGATGGTCACCGAAGGGGCACGGATCTGCGTGGCTGAGGTGGACAAGCAGATGGTCGCGTACACCCTGACCTTGCCCGAGGTCGATTTGGACGAGGTGGGCGGAACCGAGATTCCAGAGCGCTCCGCTTACCTGTCAAAGTGTTACACCGACCCAGACTGGCACGGGTCGGGCATCTCCGGAGCAGTGCTTGATTTCGCGATCGAAGATGCGCTCGCAGCATGGAGTCCGGAAGCCATTGTCCTGGGGACCAATCGAGGCAACCACCGGGCCGCCAAGTTCTATAGACACCACGGCTTCGTCAAGGCGGGGAAGCGGACGTTCATAGTTGGCGGCCGCGAACACCTGGACGACGTCTTCGTGCTTGATCTCACCTCGGTATAGTCCCGTGTTCCGGGCTTTCGTGCTGGTTGCCTGATCGGCTCTGTGGCAAACTTGATCACCGGGCACTTCGGCGAATCCTGCCGCAGGGGGACGCCACTGAAGTGGCCCACAAACAGAAGTCGAACCTGTTGCCTGGGCAGTGGAGTTCGAGATTTGTCGCCTCGACCTGCGGCGCCGGTGACAAGGAGTAATCATGCAGAAGCTTGATGCAGTTGACGCCGCCTCATTGCGCGACGATATCCCCAAGTTCCGTGCCGGTGACACCGTAAAGGTGCACGTCAAGGTTACGGAAGGCAATCGCAGCCGTGTTCAGATCTTCCAGGGCGTCGTTATCGCTCGTAAAGGCCGCGGTCTCACTGAAACGTTCACCGTTCGTAAGGTTTCTTTCGGCGTTGGCGTTGAGCGCACATTCCCTGTGCACGCACCGACGATTGAGCAGATCGAGGTGGCGCAGCGCGGTGACGTGCGCCGTGCAAAGCTCTACTACCTGCGCGATCGACAGGGTAAGGCCGCCAAGATTCGCGAGAAGCGAGTCGGCGAAGCTAAGTAGCCGGTCACCTGAGCCACCCCCCGATAGACTGGATAGCGTGCGAAATACAGAGGACGAGGAGACGACAGCTTCCTCATTCCATCCTCTCCATTCGTCGCCTAGTCACGGGGGGTTTGCTATACCCACCGAGGGCGGCTCGACTGAACCTGAGGGAGCTTTCCCTTCGCGCCAGTCCATGAAGAAGCAGGATGTTCCCCACGAGCGCTCGCGCCCATTTAGTTGGCTGTTGGAACTGCTGATCATTTTCGCGGGAGCCGCAGTTATCGCGGTCCTGCTACGAATGTTTGTTGTGCAGGTGTACCAGATTCCGTCGGAGTCAATGAACAACACCCTGCAGTCCGGCTCTCGCATCGCCGTGAACCGCATCCCAGTTCTGGGAAAAGAGGTCGAGCGGGGCGACGTCGTCGTGTTCGAAGACACGGAAGGCTGGATGGAACAGGTTCCTGCCGGAGGGTCGAACCCCATCAGGGCAATCGGCGAGTTCTTGGGACTCGTTCCCCCCGACGGCGAACAGGTCCTGGTCAAGAGGATCATCGGCACCGGTGGTGACACGGTTTCCTGTTGCGACGCCGATGGGCGTTTGCAGGTGAACGGGGTTTCGATTGACGAGCCCTATCTGCTTGAACCTGAAACTAGAAGCACACCGGAGTTCTCGGTTGTGGTGCCCGAGGGCAGACTGTGGGTGATGGGAGACAACCGCAGCAACTCTGCAGACTCCGTCTATCACTACTTCAAGGGCGACGAGGCCACCATCGACCAGAGCGCAGTCATTGGGCGAGCATGGGCCGAAATATGGCCCGTCAGCGAGTGGTCTTCACTCGGTAATCGTGACGTGTTTGCGGCGGTACCAGAGCCGTGAGTCCGGTCCTACCAACCCGTCAGATCGAGATAGAACTGCTCGAACGGTACGACGTGGTAATCGGGATGGACGAGGTGGGGCGCGGCGCTCTTGCCGGGCCGGTTGCTGTTGGTGCCGCAGTCGTCTCGCGGGGCACGGGCATAGCCCCGGCAGGACTCGCTGACTCAAAGCTATTGAACGCGGCTAAACGCCAAGCCCTCGTCCCCTCAATCCGTGCGTGGCTCGTCTCCGGAGCCGTGGGCTGGGCGAGTCCAAATGAGGTGAGCAAACAAGGTTTGACGTGGGCTCTTCGGCTTGCGGGCCTACGCGCCATCGCCACACTCCTTCCTCCGATTAGCGGAACTGAGCGCATCTGTATCCTCTTGGACGGCAACTACAACTGGCTAAAGACCCCTGAACCGGACCTCTTCTCGACGCTTGAGTCGTCCATCGAAGGTTGCTCAAGCATCGAAGCTTTGGGCATAGATGTGGCCATTCGGATCAAAGCCGACCGCGATGCGTCGGTGGTCTCAGCAGCGTCGGTGCTAGCGAAGGTCTCACGTGACCGATACATGGGGACCATTGCCGATCCCGGGTACGATTGGGCGCGGAACAAGGGATACGCATCCCCGTCCCACATTGAGGCGTTGCGGGCTATGGGCCCTTCAAGACGGCACCGATTGGGATGGAACCTTCCCGGACTAGCAGGTGAGAACAGTTTGACGAATGAAGGTGGGTCGTGAGCGCCGAGGAACTAGAGAGTTATGAGAACGACTCTGAACTTGCGTTGTTCCGCGAGTACCGCGACGTCGTCCAGCTATTCAACTACGTGGTTGAGACCGAGCGGCGCTTCTATCTGTGTAACGCAGTGGAGTTGCAAGCGCGGCCGATTGGCAACGACATCTTCTTTGACATCACCCTGACCGATGCGTGGGTCTGGGACATCTACCGGCCCTCACGGTTCGTGAAGTCTGTGCGGATAGTGACGTTCAAAGACGTGAACGTCGAGGAGCTCTCAAAGCCAGATTTGGAGATCCCGAACCCATAGTTTTGCCGCCGCGCCTGACGAAACGCCTGCCGCCATAGCGCCGCGCCCGCCGGAACGTCTGCGGGCTCTTAAATCTCCCGTGCTTCGCGAGGTCGATAATCGCCCCTCGATCGTTTCCGTCGGCCGCGGCGCTACCCGTCCACCATGATTCTGGTTTTCCACAGCACTTTCTCCTCAGCGATGCTCCTGGGGCTTTTGCACAGGGTGTCCGAGGGGCATTGGTTTGGCCGGGCATTCTTTCTGGGTGAGCACCTCAGAGACAGCAACTAGACAGCGGGAGAAGCCCGACCGGAAAAGCGTTGGCCGGGCAGGGGAGCGGGCCGCCGCCGTTTTCCTGGTCTCCCAGGGATACTCGGTCCTCGATCAGAACTGGCACGACGGCAGGCACGGTGAACTAGATCTGGTCGTTGAGCGCGACGGAGTTGTTGTCTTCGTCGAAGTTAAGACGAGGCGGTGGTTACCGCCGGAGTCGGCGCTCGCTGCGGTCGATCGGCAAAAGCTTGATCGGCTTCGTCGCCTCGCTCTGGCGTGGATGCGATCCCACGGCGGCTGGCGCACCTGCCGCTTTGACGTACTGGGAGTCGGACTGCGAGAGGGACGCGAACCCCTCTTCGCTTGGCTACAGGATGTCGCGCAATGAGTGGGCTGGCACGCTCTTACGGAATCGCTCTTGAAGGTTTGGCGGGCGTTCCGATAGAAGTGCAGACGCACATCGGCCCAGGTCTGGTTGGGACCACTCTGGTCGGGTTACCTGACGCTTCATTACGCGAGGCTAAAGAGAGGGTTCGGGCGGCACTTTTCAGTTGCGGAATAGGCGCGGTCAACGAGCGCGTCACCGTAAACCTCACCCCCGCTGACCTCCCAAAAGCCGGTTCAGGTTTTGACCTGGCCATTGCCGTGTCGATGCTTATCGCCCGGAGGATACTGCCCGAGGTGGCTGGGATTGACACCGTCTACATGGCGGAACTGGGGCTTGATGGCTCACTACTCCCCGTCACTGGGGTGCTACCGGTGTCCGCCGCCGCAGTAGCGAACGGCTTCGGGCGCATCGTTGTCGCCCCGGAGAACGAAGCAGAAGCGAGATTACTGGAAGAGCTCGAAGTCGTTGGTTGCGCCCATCTTGACGAGCTTCTGGCGGCCTTCAGTCCGGGCGCAGATGGCCAGCGGGAAAGTCGCGGGGAGGGCACTATTCCGTGGGAGAACCTGAAGGCACTTGGTGCTCATCGAGCCCAAGATAGTGGTTCGGAGACTTCTTTGGCGTCAGAGGCCCGACTCGATCGGAATAGCGAGGAGCCTGATCTTGCGGACGTTCGCGGTCAGGAAGACGCTGTGCTTGCGTTGACTATGGCGGCGGTCGGTGGACATCATCTACTTTTCCACGGGCCACCGGGTGCTGGTAAGACGATGCTGGCCAGAAGACTGCCGGGTATTCTCCCGGACCTAAGCCCTTCCGATGCGCTGGTAGCAACAGCGCTTCGTTCAGTCGGATCCGCTTTGGGAGGAGTAATCAGGGGAGAGATAGCCTCGACTCTGGGGGAGCGTCCCTCGTCCCTGGTACGTCGGCCACCACTGGAGGCACCACATCACTCCGCGACGATGATTTCCCTGATCGGTGGAGGCAACCCTATTCGTCCGGGTGCGGTTTCCCTCGCTCACGCGGGTGTCCTGCTCCTAGATGAGGCTCCCGAATTCTCACAGCGGACCCTCGATGCGCTGCGACAACCGATTGAACAGTCCCAGGTCACTGTCCATCGAGCCAAGGCCCAGGTGACGTTCCCCGCCAGGTTTCAACTGGTGATGACGGCCAATCCCTGTCCCTGTGGTGGCGCGCTATCGGGAGAAGCAGAAGCCTGCCACTGCTCTCCGCACCGTATCGGGCTCTACCGATCCCGACTCTCCGGTCCTCTCTTGGACCGCGTCGATTTGCAGGTGCACGTGGATCGGCCGCAACATCTGGATCTGATTCAATCGGCCCCGACGGACACGGAAACGGTCGCGGGAATGGTGGCCTTGGCGCGGGAGAGAAGCGCGTATCGACTCAGAGAGACGCCCTGGAACATAAACGGAGAGGTTCCCGGTAGGTTCATCCGACAGAGTGAACAGCTATCGAGTTCCTACACGCGAGAACTCGAACGTTTAGTTGAACGAGGGATCCTCTCGCTTCGAGGAGCTGATCGTGTCCTGCGGATGGCCTGGTCGAGCTCTGATTTCTTTGGTCGAGCCAAACCAAACACAGACGACTTCTCACTCGCAATGAAGCTGAGGGGCATGGCGGAGGGAGTTCCATCATGGATCTGACTGTGAACGAGGCCCTTGCGCTTGACGAACGAATGGCACGGGCAGCGTGGAGCGGCATCGCGGAACCGGCGGACCACCGCGTGGGTCAGTTGGTAGAGAAGCTGGGTCCGAACCGAGCGCTAGCATGGGCAACGACTCCGTATGCCGATCCTCAGATCGGAGAACCGGGGTCCTGGGACGTGGTGCACGAAAGAGTGCATCTGAGGATCTCTCAGCTGATGCTTACCGATGAGTTGAGCCGGATAGAGAAGCTGGGGGGACGAATCATTACCCCCTCGGACCCGCAGTGGCCTTCCCGGCTAGAACATTTGGGAGTGGGGCGACCCCATGCGCTGTGGGTGCTCGGGAAACTCCCAACGGAGACGCAAATCGCGGTTGCGATGGTTGGGGCCCGGGCCTCGACGGCCTACGGGAACGCCATCGCCACCGACTTTGCTTTCGACCTCGCCACCGCAGGATGCGCCGTGATCTCCGGGGGTGCGTACGGAATTGATGCGGCTGCTCACCGCGGTGCGATCCGCGGTCGGCAACAACCCGATAACTTGTCTGATCAACTCTGCCCAACAGTTGCCGTCCTCTGTGGTGGACTCGACAACCTATATCCAGCCGGCAACCACTCCATGTTCAAACAGATGCTCGACTGTGGTGGTGGGTTGGTTTCCGAAATGCCTCCTTCCTTTCGTCCCGCAAGGTGGCGCTTTATCGAACGGAATCGGATTATTGCGGCGCTCGCGGACGCCACGGTCGTGGTGGAGGCTAGCTCCCGCTCTGGCGCTCTGGCGACAGCAAATCGTGCGGCTGAACTGGGTAAGGAGGTGGGCGCGGTCCCCGGTCCGATAACCTCAGGAGCCTCAACCGGAACCAATCGACTGATCGCAGACGGTGCGAACCTCCTCGCGTCAGTTAGTGATGTGATGACTATGACGGGCTCAGGGTTTGGAGTTTCTGAAAACCAGGAGGGGTATCAGCAGTCGCTCTTCACTGAGCGGAGTCGATCAGGGGGCAAGCTTCCTATCGCGCTGGCTCGCGCAGATCCGATAGAGCGAAGGACCTGGGACGCGTTACCCCGTGACGGGGAAGCAAAACCAGAGCTAGTAGCAAGTGAAGCAGGATTGTCGGTTTACGAGGCTAATGGCGGCTTGCTAGGGCTTCAGGGCCTTGGATTGGTGACGCGCAGCGCGGCAGGGGGATGGGCGCGATCCCATCCCGCGTAGCATCGAGATGTGGAACAGCAATCGACCGACTTGACAGTAGCTCAGGCACTTAGGCAGTGGGAACGGGAAATTGTGGTTCGGCGCGGCCATTCCGAGAAGACCGCAACGTCGTACTCGTCCGACGTCGACCAACTGCTGGAGCACCTTGGTCTGGCTCGGGATTCCTGGGACGTGACTCCAGCGGCTGCCCTTGATCGTCTCCTGAGTTACCGTGCACTACGTTCGTGGTTGGCCGTTCGAGTCCACCAGGGGAAATCGCGTTCGACCGTGGCACGCAATGCCGCCTCCATTCGCAGTTTCTGCGCCTACCTCGTGGCTCAAGGAGTGATCGAATCTGATCCCTCAACCGCCCTCGAAACGGCCTCCCCCGACTCTGTGCTCCCGTCGGTGCTCCAGCGGGAAGCAGTGAGCGACCTGCTAGAACAGGCGCGCGAGGAGGCGGAAGAGGGTGGGTTGGCTACGGCAGACGAGGCGAAAAGCAAGAAGCACACTGTCGCGGTGCGCGACTGGGCCGTCTTCGAACTGCTCTATTCCAGCGCTATCCGAGTCTCCGAGCTTACTTCGTTGAACATCGGCGACCTAGACACGGCTAACCTCCGGGTTCGCGTCTGGGGCAAAGGAGGAAAGGAACGGGTTGTTCCGTTCGGTCGGCCCGCAGCAGACGCTATCTCGGAGTGGCTCGACGTTCGAGACCTACTGTTACCAGACGACAACGAAAGAAACGACGCACTCTTTTTGGGGGTGCGCGGCGGCCGTCTGGATCCTCGTACGGTGCGGACCAGTCTTGAACGCCTGACCGCGAGGGCTGGGGTCAAGAGGGTTTCTCCCCACGGGTTGCGGCACTCTTCCGCGACTCACATGTTGGAAAATGGGGCTGATCTGCGTTTCGTGCAGGAGTATCTCGGCCATTCCTCATTGGGAACGACCGAGAGGTACACCCACGTGGATGCCCGACGGCTGGCTGAGACCTACAAGAGAGCCCACCCCAGGGCTTAGCTGAGGAAACTTCTTAGTCCCAGGGTTTCAGGATTGACGGGCCGACCAGCATTCGAAGTGGATCGATGTACTCGTTCTTCCCGAATCGAGCTCCCCAGTGGAGGCCCAGGTGGTTGCCCGCCCCTTTTTCGGACACCAATCCAATGGGTGTACCCGCTTGGACGGTATCTCCAGCGACAACTAAGGGATCAACCGGCTCATAGGTTGAACGAAGACCCCCAGCGTGGAGAATCGAGATGACGGGCCGGCCCGCGAGGACTCCCGCGTAGACGACTGTGCCCGGTGCTGGAGAAGCTATCGTTTCTCCGATAGCCACATTTAAGTCCACCCCTCGGTGGCCCGAATTCCACGGCTCGGGAGGCGGATCAAATGGAGCTGTCACCTGAACCGGCACCCCTGTCGGCCAGATCCAGTAGACGGAACCCTTCGAATTGGTTGCTACCGCAGGGGTCACACTGAACGATATCGACGCCACGGCCACGACGATCAGTAGGATGAACGGTCTGATCGGGCCGAAGACCGGAGCCCTGAAACGCTTGGATTCTTCCTTCATGAACCCACAGTGGCGCAAGATCGACGTCCACGAAACAAGCCTCTCGCGGGCCTGTGGAGAACTTCCAACGTGCGCCAATGCTCATTTTCTGAGTGCTTTGAAGAAGACGGACTGAACTAAACTATTCGGAGCACCCCTTCGGGGGTGACTTCGCGTGTCATTACCGAACCAAGGTTCGGGGTACGGGGCGATGGTCTTGGTTCCATCCGGTTCTGAGAGCCTCCGACCGTGACACCAGGATTTGGGCCCGTTTGGGTACCCGAATAGACAACCGAAATCTGGGCTTCGGAACCAGGGATTCGGGGCGAAATGCCTCGGGTCTTTGACGCGCTGAAGCCCCCTAGACTGCGCAAGCAGTTGAAAGGACGATCATGGCTGTTGTAACCATGCGTCAACTCCTCGAAAGCGGAGTGCACTTCGGACACCAGACACGTCGCTGGAACCCGAAGATGGAGCCTTACATCCTCACGGAACGTAACGGCATCTACATTATTGACCTTCAGCAGACTCTTGCTGATATCGACATTGCCTATGAGTTCGTCAAGCAGACCGTCGCTCGCGGTGGATCGATTCTGTTTGTTGGAACGAAGAAGCAGGCGCAGGAAGCTATTGCTGAGCAGGCGTCGCGTGTCGGCATGCCGTACGTCAACCAGCGTTGGCTGGGTGGCATGCTAACCAACTTCCAGACCGTCTCTAAGCGTCTCCAGACCCTCAAGGAACTTGAACAACTCGACTTCGAGGATGCGGCCGCATCAGGACTCACCAAGAAGGAACTGCTGATGAAGCGCCGCGAGAAGGACAAGCTTCAGCGCACCCTTGGCGGTATCCGTGACATGCAGAAGGTTCCCTCGGCCGTTTGGGTTGTTGACACCATCAAAGAACACTTGGCTGTCACCGAGGCCCGCAAGCTGAAGATCCCGGTAATCGCGATGCTGGACACCAACTCGGACCCCGAAGAGGTCGACTACGGTATCCCCGCGAACGACGACGCGATTCGTTCCGTCGGACTGCTGACCCGCGTTATTGCGGACGCTGTCGCCGAGGGGGTTATTGAACGCTCGGCACCGAAGAAGGGCGAGGCCGAAGCCGCCGAATCGGAGCCTTTGGCCGAGTGGGAACGTGAGTTGCTCGAGACCTCCGCTGACGAAGCGGCAGCTACTGAAGAGGTAGCTGACGTCCCTGTGACTGCGGAGGCTGTGGAGGCGATCGAGGATCAGGCCGCTGATGACGAGATTCAGGGCTCCCCTAATGCCGAGATGATGAAGAACGCTGCTGACTCGAATGTCGCCGTAGAGGCCGAAGAGGCCAAGGCTGACAAGTAACGACCACTGACCGACTGAAAGGAGCCACAAAGATGGCTAACTACACAATGGCTGACGTGAAGGAACTTCGCGAGCAGACCGGCGCCGGCATGATGGACGTCAAGAACGCTCTGGTCGAGGCCGACGGGGACAAAGCTGCGGCAATGAAGATCATCCGCATGAAGGGCCTCAAGTCACTGTCGAAGCGCGAGGGCCGCGATGCAAGCGCTGGCCTCATCGTTGCTTCCGTTTCCGACGACGCGAAGACCGGAATCATGGTTGAGGTCAACTCTGAGACCGACTTCGTTGCGAAGAACCAGAAATTCATTGACTTCGCGAACGAAGTTCTTGCTGCTGCAGTCACTGCCGATGTAGCTGACATCGATTCGTTGCTCGCCGCGCCTGCGGGTGAAGGAACGGTCAAGGACCTGGTAGACAGCATGGGAGCCACCGTTGGTGAGAAGACCGAGATCGGTCGCATCGCCCGCGTAGAGGGTGACTATGTGGACCTCTACCTGCACCAGACCAATCCCGACCTACCTCCGCAGGTTGGCGTATTTGTGGTGACGAACGGGGCCGGCAAGGAACTTGCCCACGACATCGCGATGCACGTGGCTGCTTTCAAGCCCCAGTGGATCTCCCGCCACGTAATTCCCGCGGACGTCCTCGACAATGAGCGCCAAACCCTCACCGAGATCACTCTGAAGGAAGGCAAGCCAGAGAAGATCGTTGAGAAGATCGTTGAGGGGCGCCTCAATGCCTTCTACAAGGACAACGCTCTGGTCGATCAGGACTTCGCTAAGGATCCTTCGACCACAGTCGGCAAGATTCTTGAGTCCAAGGGCGGAAAGGTAACTGAGTTCGTCCGTTACCAGGTCGGCGCATAAGACGACCCGCCAGTTTCAATCGCGCAGAGCCCTCGTTCTTCGGGACGAGGGCTTTCGCGTAAACTCTTCCTAGTTATCCCTCACGGAGGTGCACGTGCCCGAAGCGCAAAGCAAGACGAACAGAAGAGTTCTACTAAAGCTCTCCGGTGAAGTTTTCGGCGGCGGGGAAATCGGACTTGATCCAGAGGTACTTGAGGGAGTCGCAGCTCAGATTGCAGTGGCGGTCGACGAGGGTGTCGAGGTAGCAGTGGTCGTGGGAGGAGGAAACTTCTACCGCGGTGCAGAACTAGCAGCCAACGGTCTGGACCGGGCCCGCGCCGACTATATGGGAATGCTAGGGACGGTGGTTAACGCCCTGGCCCTGCAAGACTTCCTAGAGCGTCAGGGAATCGAAACCCGGGTGCAGACAGCGATAACGATGACCCAGATAGCTGAACCGTACCTGCCACTTCGTGCCATGGCACATATGAAACGAGGCAAGGTCGTCATTTTTGGTGCCGGTTCAGGAATGCCCTACTTCTCTACCGACACCGTCGCTGCGCAACGTGCCCTCGAGACTCACTGCGATGAGCTCCTTATTGCGAAGAACGGGGTTGACGGGGTTTACACCGCAGATCCGCATAAGGATTCAGACGCAAAGCTGCTGAGGAACGTCACCTACAGTGAGGCTCTGGCGAAGCGACTCAAGGTCGTGGATGCTGCCGCTTTTGCTCTTGGGCAGGAAAACGGACTTACCATGAGGGTCTTCGGCATGAATGAGCCGGGAAACGTAACTAGAGCCCTAATCGGTGAGACAATCGGAACACTGGTTACGGTTCAGGCCAAGGAAGATTAGGAAGACCAATGATCGACGACATTCTGTTGGAAGCCGAAGAGCGCATGGACAAGGCAGTCCAGGCGACGCAAGATGACTTCCAGAACATCCGTACAGGGCGTGCGAATCCGGGCATGTTCAACCAGTTGACAGTTGAGTACTACGGTGCGCCGACCCCGCTACAACAGCTCGCCTCAATCAATATTCCTGAGGCTCGCACAGTGCTGATTTCCCCCTTTGACCGTAACGCGACCAATGAGATCATCCAGGCGATTCGCGAATCTGATCTTGGGGTCAACCCCAATGATGACGGCAAGGTCATTCGTGTTGTGCTACCTGCGCTGACTGAGGAGCGCCGTCGCGAATACGTGAAGCAGGCGAAGAACCGTGCAGAGGACGGTCGAATCGCAATTCGCGGAGCCCGACGCAAGGCGAAGGATCAAATTGAGACCGCCAAGAAGGACGGCGATGTCGGTGAGGACGAGGCGGATCGGGCAGAGAAGGCGCTTGAGATCACCACTAAAGAACACGTTGATATGGTTGACGCGGCTCTGGCCTCCAAGGAAGAAGAACTGCTGGCCGTCTAGCGGCAGAAGTCGATCCACATCCCATGGGCACAGATAAGGCTTCGCGCCTGCACACCGTCATCAGGCCAAATCCCACGGTCGACCACAAACCCCTACCCTCGTCCGGGCGGGCGGGGCGTAACCTCCCCGCTGCGATTGCATCGGGCGTTGTGCTGATCGTTGTCGTCGCGGCAGCACTGTTCTTAGCGCGCCCAGTTTTCCTGGTGATAGTTGGGATACTGGTTTGGCTGGCCTCATGGGAGATTGCCGGGGCGCTCGCCAGGCGGGAAATGACAGTCATGTTGCTCCCCGTTTACCTGGGTGGCGCAGCGATGCTGGTGGCCGGTGCATTCGGCTCTGTCGGGTGGCTCATGATCTCCCTCTACCTGACGCTAATCATGATCGTCGTAAACCGAATGATGTGGAGTTCACTGTCAACTCGTCCGGTGCCTGATGTCCTCGCGAGCGTTTTCACCGCGGTTTATGTCCCGTTTCTCGCTTCTTTTGTGGCACTGATCTCGGCATACACGCCGACGCCGTGGCCCCTGGTGTTTTTCATCGTGGTGGTGGTCTGCAACGACCTTGGTGGTTGGATGGCCGGGGTGCTTTTCGGCAAGCATCCGATGGCACCTAAGCTCTCACCGAAGAAATCGTGGGAGGGGTTTGCAGGGTCGGTTACTCTATGCCTGGTTGCTGGAGTCATCGGTACCTTTGTAATGGGCATTCCTTGGTGGTGGGCGCCGGTTATGGCCTTTGTGGGTGCGGTGGTTGGTACCCTTGGTGACCTCACTGAGTCGCTGATCAAGCGAGATGTGGGGCTCAAGGATATGTCGGGGATTCTGCCTGGACATGGGGGAATAATGGACCGCGTCGACTCCATTCTTTTCGCAGCGCCGGCATTCTTTCTGATTTACACGTTTGCATTTGGTTGGTGATATGACTTCCCAACAGTCAGCCACCCGGCCACATCGCCGTGAGGTGCGCCCAACCGACCAGCCACCCGAGGGAGCAGTAACTCCTGATGCGCGGCCGGTGTTGCAGTTTGCGGCTCCACGACGTGGCAAGGCTCCGGCACACCTGGCTGACCTCCCGGCGCCTGACAGACGCAAATGGGCGAAGGAAATGGGTAGCCCTGCTTTTAGGGCCGACCAGATCTCCCGTCACTATTTTTCTCGGAACGAGGGCGACCCCCTCGAAATGACTGACCTAGCCCCAGCGGACAGGGCCGGGGTTGCAACCACAATGCTTCCCCCATTGGTCACGGAGATAAGCAAGCAGACTGCTGACGAGGGAACCACTGTCAAGAACCTCTGGCAACTCCACGACGGTGTCAATGTCGAATCCGTACTAATGCGGTATCCGGGCCGAACCACTCTCTGCATCTCGTCGCAGGCTGGGTGCGGTATGGCCTGTCCCTTCTGTGCGACTGGACAGATGGGGCTTACCAGAAACCTTTCCGCGGCAGAGATTGTCGAGCAGGTCCGCCTGGCTCGGCTGACCTGTGAGAACGGAGAGCTACCGGGAGGTCCAACCAACCTAACCAACGTGGTGTTCATGGGGATGGGAGAGCCGCTGGCGAACTGGAAGGCCTTGACTCAGACACTTCACCGTCTCCTCGACCCTCCGCCCGAGGGCTTTGGAATGAGTGCCAGAAACGTCACCGTTTCGACCGTCGGCATGGTGCCCGCAATCGGTAAGCTCGCAGACTCGGGCTTCCCGGTTACTTTAGCCATCTCATTGCACGCCCCAGATGACGGTCTTCGCGATGAGCTTATTCCGATCAATTCGCGCTGGAAGGTGGGGGAGTTGCTCGATGCCGCACGGCAGTATTTCGTCAAGACCGGACGTCGTGTCTCAATCGAATATGCGTTGATAAAGGACATGAACGACCAGCCTTGGCGTGCGCAACTCCTGGCCGACGAACTCAATAGACGAGGTAAGGGCTGGGTTCACGTGAACCCCATTCCCCTAAATCCCACCCCGGGCACCATCTGGACCGCGTCAACGCTTGAAGCGCAAAATGAGTTCGTCAGGATTCTTCGTGAAAACGGAATCCGAACCACCATTCGTGACACGCGCGGAGCGGACATTGACGGCGCCTGCGGGCAACTTGCCACAGAATGGGCTAAGCGCAACAATTCAAAGAACGTATCCAAAACGTCTGTGGGCGGACCTACAAAGGAGAAGACCCAATGAGCGAGCTGTTTCCATCTGCAGGCAAGCTCTCCCGTGGTTACGACAAGGACATGGTGTTTCAGTTCTTCGGAGACGCGCGCGAAGCGTACGAGGGCGGCGCTACCGCCGATCAGATATCTTTCGATGAGATTAGGCGGGCCGCGTTTCCCCTGGTTCGGGGCGGATACGACACGAGGTCAGTGGATCGTTCGCTCAGCAGGCTAGAATCCGCGTTTATCCAGCGAGACCGTGCCAACTACATCACCCGGAACGGCGAAGCGGCGTGGTACGCGAAGATTGCAGATGACGCCACGGTTCTCTACCCTCGCTTGTTGCGCCCACACGGCGAACGCTTCGGTCACCCAGATGGCCGAGGCTATGACGCTCAGGAAGTCGATCAGCTTCTGGATGGTCTCGCAGACTACTTCGACAACAATTCCGGTATCAAGGAGTCCGACATCAGGTTTGCCGTCTTCAAGTCGGCGAAGGGCGACAACGCGTACATAGAGGCGCAGGTGGACGCGTTCTTGGGGCGCGCCATGTACGTTCTGCTGGCGGTTTCCTAATGAAGCCTAGGGATGACCAAGTGATCGATGTCGTCATCCTCGGATCAACCGGTTCGATCGGAACCCAGGCTCTTGAGGTCGTTCGTAAGTACCCGGAGCGGTTCAACGTTGTTGGTATCGCAGCGGGTGGGTCTGACCCTGTGCGATTTGCCCGGCAAATAAGGGAGTTCTCTCCGAAGCTGGTCGCCGTCGCCAAGAACCATGGTGACTTCACTGATCAGGAAGAGCTGGGACGCCTTAGGACCTCCGCGGACTCGGTCGGCGCTGAGCTTGCCTTCGGTTTCAATGCAGTGTCCGAAGTGGCGGGAGGCTTTAGTACTGCCACGGTTCTCAACGGGATCAATGGAGGTGTTGGGCTTGCCCCGACGCTTGCTGCTCTTGAAGCCGGATCGACGCTGGCGCTCGCGAACAAAGAGTCCTTGGTGGTCGGTGCGCCAGTGGTGAAGAAGGCGTTGCAAAGGCCCGGTCAGATTGTCCCGGTTGACTCGGAGCACTCCGCCATCGCCCAGGCGCTGATGGCAGGGCGTCACAACAGGGGACTGACCTCGAAGAATCTTGACGGAGAATCAGACCTGTATTCGCTGGTTCTCACCGCTTCCGGTGGACCCTTCCGCGGAATGAGTCGCGGCGAACTCAGGGACGTGACCGCGACGCAGGCTCTGGCACACCCGACGTGGTCAATGGGTCCAGTAGTCACGATCAACTCCTCGACCCTGATGAACAAGGGGCTTGAAATCATTGAGGCATCGATCCTCTTCGATGTCCCTCCAAGTCGAATAACCCCACTCGTGCACCCGCAGTCGATTGTGCACTCGATGGTGACCTGGAATGACGGATCGACTGTTGCCCAGTCGGCCTACCCAAACATGCGGGTTCCCATTGCCCTTGGCATGGACTGGCCTAACCACCTAGAAGGGGTCGGGGCACCTCTCAATTGGATCAAGCC
>JBATQJ010000163.1:0-21486 GCA_049291975.1 Scrofimicrobium sp. | reverse complement strand
GGCAAGCGGTGACTTTGGCTCTCTTTCCAAAATGAGGCCTGAGGAAATGGCAATAACGGCTTCCTTTCCAGTCCTACTGTTTCGCAGCAGTCCAAGAACCACAGACGCAGCCCGGATCATGAAAAGCCCGTGACGACGATCCAAACGTCCTAGGCAATCAGATTCAGGCTCACGAATATGCTCGCGCTCGGAAACTGCGTGGCGTGATCCCCATTCGCTCGTGGAAGACATGAATGTAGTGGCTGACAGACCCGTATCCGCACATGCTAGCGACCTCGCTCACTGCAATAAGCGAATTCTTCAACAGGCTGATACTGGCGCTGAGGCGCACGTCCTGCAGATACTCATAAGGGGGTTTTCCGGCGTAATCCTCAAACACTCTGTAGCAGGTCGTTCTGCCCACCGCGCCGGAACGAGCGATGTCCGAAACTGAGATTGGCTCCGGGTAGTTCTGTTGAATGAACGCGACCATGCTGGCGAAGGATGCCCACCCTAATCCTTCTGCGGCGGTAGTTGGTTCATATGGGGACAAGTGATCCAAAGTAGTTGACACCAGCCGTGATGCCAGGGCAATGATGGCTATCGGAGTCGCCTCCTTAAACTCCACCGATCTGTTCAGCGCTATCAATTGAGCGATGACTTGTCGCTGCCATGATGTTCCGGGATCAAGAAGGAGGAAGTCCTCAGATTCGTGACCGGTCCTCTTATTGAGGTAGCTCCAAGCGTCAGGTGAGTCACCAAGAACAACTGACGGATGGATCACCGTCGCAACAAACTCACACTCCTGGCGTCTTTCAGAAAAGCCAAAATGGAATCTCTTTGAGTTGATGAGAATCGCCATCCCGGGCGAAATGTCCACCACTGCCCCTCTGACAAAGAACTGCATCGCGCCGGCGACCACGTAGATGAACTCCAGATCCGGATGCCAGTGACCGGTTGCCGAATATGCGTATCGTTTGAGCTCGTCGTGGCGTGAATAAATCGCAAGTCCCGCACTGTTGTATTTCACGCGTTCCGAAGAATCAGCTAGCACCTTCAACGGATCCACGCACGCCTCCACTATCACGAATGATTCCGATACTCTTCCGAACGATACCGCTAGCGTCTGCAGTGCGACTGACGAATAGAATTCTCTAGTATTCCAAGCAAATGTTCGGAGACGAGAATGGACAATCTCGAGCGCAAGGCAGACGGGCTTCCTTACCACTACGATGATCCGGCGATCATGGGTGATCAACTTGAGTACCAAGAACTGCTTTGCCAGTTCAATCGCACTCATCCGACGGATCAGGAGGGAAAGCAACGCCTTTTGAAGCAGATGTTCGCTGAAATTGGCGAAGGGTGTCACGTGGAGACGCCCGCCCACTCAAATTGGGGGTTCCACAACGTTCACATGGGCGAGGGAACATATTGCAACACGAACTTCACCTGCGTGGATGATGCCGACATCTACATCGGCGACTACTGTCTCTTTGGTCCGAATGTAGTCATTGCTACTGCAGGCCACCCGGTACTTCCGGTCCTACGGGAGCACCACTACACGTACTGCATACCGGTACGCATCGGGCGGAACGTTTGGGTCGGTTCGAACGTCTCTATTCTTCCGAGCGTGACGATCGGAGACAACACGGTGATAGGTGCAGGGTCCGTGGTCACTTCCGACATTCCTGCCAATGTTGTCGCCTTCGGGTCGCCTTGTTGCGTTGTTCGTGAGATCGGAGACAAGGACCTGAGGGTCTATTTTAAGGATCGAGAACTGGACGTCTGGGACTAGTTGGGTGCTTTTACGACCATGCGAAACTGGGATTGGGCGGAATGCCCAAGCTGAGCGGCGTTCTCTGGTACAAACGTCGAGTTGCGGGAACCGGAACCTCGCTGTGCGGATGGCGGGTGGCTCTGCAATCCGAGACGGGAAACTAGCCCTGAAAGAACTTCCCTGTGCGGCCCGTGGGATCGGAAATGATGCCGGGGGATCGGCCGGTAGTGCCTACACCTTTCCTGGGAGCCATGAACGATGTAATGGTTTCGTTTCGTCGAGCTCGCTTCGCGGCACTACCCTTGTACCAGTTAGCCAACAGGAGGACACCATGGCAGATGAAGGACGTCAGCGTCGGATTTCAGAGCGTATTCGTACCTCGGTCACAGACACACTCACTCGCAAGGTAAAAGATCCCCGTCTCGGATTCCTAACCATCACGGATGTGCGAGTCACCGGCGATCTGCAGAACGCCACCGTCTACTACACGGTCCTGGGTGATGAGAAGGATCAGCGGAAGACCCGTCGCGCCCTTGAGTCGGCAAAGGGTTTGGTGCGTTCCGAGGTTGGTGCAGCACTCGGTCTGCGTCTTACTCCGACCATCACTTTCCAGCTTGACTCGCTCCCTGAGTCTGCGGCGTCCATCGAAGATGCGCTCCGTGAAGCCAGGGAACGGGACGAGGCCATCGCTGCCACTGCTGCTGGCAAAAAGTACGCCGGGGGAGAGTCCCCCTACCGCGAGCCGCGCGAGGATGAAGAGGAAACAGGCATGTCAGAGGACAACAAGAGTCAGGCAGAAGAGCTTAAGGAACTGGACCAGGCATGGAGCGACTGGCGTGATGATTCCAGCTCGGATGGGGCACTGGATGAAGTGGAAGCGAATCTAGAGGCACCTGAGCAGGACAGAACGCAAGAACAGCAGTTTGAAGCTGATCTCAAGAACTCTGAAGACGACGTGGAACCTGGTGGCACCTCAGAGATCTGAGAATGACCCGGTTGGACTACTCGTAGTCGACAAACCGCAGGGCATCAGCAGTCATGGAGTGGTTTCTAGAGTTCGCCGACTGCTCGGGACTCGAAAAGTTGGGCATGCGGGCACCCTTGATCCCATGGCCACCGGAGTTCTGGTACTGGGTGCAGGTCGCGCGACCAAGCTACTGGGATATGTCTCTGGAGACTCGAAGACGTACCAGGCGACGATTCGCCTCGGGATCGGCACGGTTACCGAGGACGCCGAAGGAGAGATTGAGGAGACCCCGGGATTCACACTCCAGGACGATGCGGACATCGATCGGGCTATCGCCAGATTTGTTGGTCTGATTGAGCAGGTACCGTCGGCAGTCAGCGCGATCAAAGTTGACGGCCGACGAGCATATGCGCTCGTCCGTGCCGGTGAAGATGTACAACTCAAGCCACGTAGTGTCGAAGTGTTCACCCTCGAACGCGTCTCTGGCCCGAGAGAACTGGAAGTGGGCGGTGTTCCCGTAGTGGATGTGGATGTGGTTGTTGACTGCTCGTCGGGAACCTACGTTCGGGCTCTGGCCCGCGATATCGCCCGCGTGCTTGGGACCGCAGGCCACCTCACGACCTTGAGGCGGACCCGCGTGGGTTCATTCGTGATTGATCGGGCCAAGACGCTGGACCAACTCGAACAAATGATCGAGGCGGGGGAGAAGATTCCTCTAATCACCCTGGAGCGTGCGGTAACAGATCAGTTCCCCCTCGTTGTCGTCTCAGACGCGGCAGCCGCGGCGTTCGCCAATGGCCGACCGATTACACCGAATGAAGTTCTGAGGTTGGATTCCTCGAACACGATGAGCGGGGACAAATTGCCGGTCGAGGTAGAAGAGAACAGAGGCGTCACCCATGAGCGCACGTTCCCTCTGCCGGATGAGAACTTGTTCCCACCGGGTCTAGGCGACCCGGTCAAGGAGGATCCCAGTCGAGGTTCGGGGGGCGAAGACAGGGTTGTTGCCATCGCCGAGGAGTCCAATCCCACGAACCCCATCGCCCTGGTCAGATTCGAAGGCGGTAAGTTTAGATCAGTGCTTCACTTGCGGGTCCCGAACTAGCGAGCCGAAGCTTTGATTCAAAAGAGGAGAGCAAATGAGCGATAACGAGCAGAAGACCTCCGGCGGCTGCGGCTGTGGTTGCGGCTGCGGCGGCGAAGGCAAGAAGAAGAACCGCGAAGGCCAGCCGGTTGATGATGAGGGACGCATGAACCTCGGACTCCGCGCAAGCGAGAGCGTCTAAGCGCCGCGTTGAAAATCTGGACCGACCTGGCGCAGGTTCCCGGAAACCAGCGTTCCGTTGTCACCATCGGCAACTTTGATGGGATGCATCGCGGGCACACCCGAGTGATCGAAACCTGTGTTCAGCGCGCCCAAAAGCACGGAGCTGACTCCGTTGCCCTCACGTTTGATCCTCATCCCAGGGCCGTCCACGCTCCGGGGAATCCGACGCCCCTGATAATGTCTTTACAAACGCGACTCGATGCCATGGCTAACACCGGTCTTGACGCCGTGTTCGTGGCCACATACGACCCCTCCCTCTACAGCCTCACGGCCGAAGAGTTCGTGGTGGAGTACCTGGTCGAGCGCCTCGGAGCCGTTGAGGTAGTGGTTGGCGAAGACTTCCACTTCGGCCGCGGCAACGAGGGCGATGTCGAAACGCTTTTGAACCTGGGTAAGCGATATAACTTTGCCGTCGCCATGGTGACGGACATCAGTGCTCCGTCTGGTCGGCGCTGGTCCTCCTCCTGGGTTCGTCAACTCTTGGACGAGGGGAAGGTGGATGAGGTAGCCGAGGTCCTCGGTAGCCCGTATCGCCTGGTTGGAACGGTTCAGCACGGCGAGAAACGAGGTCGCGAACTCGGTTTCCCAACCGCCAATCTGTACGCGGGCGAGGGTGTTTTGTCCCCAGCAGATGGGGTATACGCTGGCTGGCTGGTTCGTGACGTTCCGGGACATACCCAGGCCCAGGAGTTCCTTCCCGCCGCGATCTCGGTTGGCACTAACCCACAGTTTGACGGCACCCAGCGAACGGTCGAGGCCCACGTCCTGGGACGTGACGACCTCGACCTCTACGACCAGCAGGTCGCGGTTGTCTTCACCAAGTTCCTCCGCCCGATGATGAAGTTTGAGAGCGTGGACCAACTCCTTGCACAGATGGACGAGGACATTCGAATGGTGGCCTCCTCCCTCGGAGTGCGGCCGTCAACCAGGACGACTGGCAACTAGGACGAGCGGGCCCTGGGTGTTGCATGTCACCGGGCCCCGATGGTGGGGAAGCCCTCACCAGCGGTTCTGGGCGAGATTCCAGTGATAATCTTCTATTCGCCGTCATATCGGCCGCGGTGAGTCTGCTCGGGTGAAAATGCCCCGACGCTCCGCGCAACGACACGAAGGGATGAGCCATGGCTCTGACGAAGGAAAAGAAGCAAGAGATCATCGAAGAGTACGCAACCCACCCGGGTGACACCGGCTCTCCCGAGGTTCAGATCGCACTGCTTACCGAGCGCATCAAGGAGCTCACCGAGCACTCGAAGTCTCACAAGCACGATCACGCCTCTCGCCGTGGACTACTGCTATTGGTTGGTCACAGGCGTCAACTGCTGGGCTACCTGAACAGCATTGATGTTGAGCGTTACCGCTCCCTGATCGCCAGGCTAGGTCTGCGTAAGTAGCACTTTGTCGGCCCGCCTCCACTCGGAGCCGGGCCGCTTTTGCACTTAGGCGAAGCAACAGAGTTGGCAGGGTTCCTGCCAACGAATAGAAGTAAATATCGGAGAACCTGTATTGCCGCGGTTTTCGACAGTGGCTCCCGGAGCGAGACCCGAAAGGGAAAGCCTCTACGCGAGTGTTTCTCAGTTCCGAGGGCTTCGATCGAAGGCCGACATACAGTTCTCCGCATTCAACAAGGAGAAATAAACATATGTCGGAAGACATCACAACGGTCATCGAGCCTGCTGGCGTCGTGACCGAGGAAGCCGTTATCGATAACGGCAAGTTCGGCACCCGCCGAATTAAGTTCGAGACCGGCCGTTTGGCACTGCAGGCCGCTGGCTCAGCGGTCGCCACTCTGGACGACAACACCATGGTCCTTTCCGCCACTACCGTTGGCAAACACCCCAAGGACCAGTTCGACTTCTTCCCCCTGACGGTTGACGTCGAGGAGCGCCAGTATGCTATTGGCCGCATCCCCGGTTCGTTCTTCCGTCGCGAGGGACGTCCCAGCACGGAGGCCATCCTGGCCTGCCGCCTGATCGACCGTCCGCTGCGCCCCGGCTTTGTCAAGGGCCTGCGTAACGAGGTTCAGGTCGTCGAGACTGTCCTTGCGGTTGACTCTGATGACGCATACGACGTTCTGGCGATTAACGCTGCGTCAATGTCCACTCAGATCGCTGGTCTACCTTTCACCGGTCCTATCGCCGGAACCCGCATCGCCCTGATCGATGGCCAGTGGGTTGCCTTCCCACGCTATTCCGAGATGGAGCGCTCGGTCTTCAACATGGTTGTTGCCGGACGCATCGTCACGAAGGATGACGGCACCGAGGACATCGCGATCATGATGGTTGAAGCCGGTGGTGGCGACAACCAGTGGGAGCTGATCCAGCAGGGTCAGCCCAGGCCGACCGAGGACGTTGTCGCAGACGGGCTTGAGGCAGCTAAGCCGTTTATTCGCGTTCTTTGCGAGGCACAGATGCGCGTCGCTGAGAAGGCGTCGAAGGACACCGTTGAGTTCCCCCTCTTCCTCGACTACACGAACGAGGAGTACCAGGCAGTAGTTGACGCCACCGGTGATCGCCTGGCGAAGGCACTGCTCACTGAGGGCAAGCTGGCTCGTCTTGACGCTGTGGACGAGGTCAAGGATTCGGTCCTGGCCCAGTTGCTTGAGGCAAACCCGGAGGGCGAGAAAGCCTACAAGGCGGCCCTGCGTAGCGTTGAGAAGGAAACCATTCGCCAGCGCACACTGCGTGACGGTATTCGCGTTGACGGTCGCACCCCAACCGAGATCCGTTCGCTTTCCGCCGAGGTAGGCGTTGTTCCGATGGTTCATGGCTCAGCCCTGTTCCAGCGCGGCGAAACTCAGATTCTGGGTATCACCACGCTGGCAATGCTCCGCATGGAGCAGCAGCTCGACAACCTGAGCCCGGTAACTTCCAAGCGCTACATGCACCAGTACAACTTCCCGCCGTTCTCCACGGGCGAGACAGGTCGTGTCGGTTCACCGAAGCGCCGCGAAATTGGCCACGGTGATCTTGCTGAGCGCGCGCTGCGCCCCGTAATCCCCAGTCGCGAGGACTTCCCCTATGCGATCCGTCAGGTCTCTGAGGCCCTCGGATCGAACGGTTCGACCTCGATGGGGTCGGTCTGTGCTTCAACCCTTTCAATGCTTGAGGCGGGCGTGCCGCTACGCGCTCCCGTTGCGGGCATTGCGATGGGCCTGATGACCGGAGAGGTCGATGGCGAGCAACGTGCGGTTACCTTGACAGACATCCTCGGAATGGAGGACGGCTTCGGTGACATGGACTTCAAAGTTGCCGGCACCAGGGACTTCATCACCGCACTTCAGCTTGACACCAAGCTTGACGGCATCGACTCCGACGTCCTCAAGGGTGCCCTGGGTCAGGCCCGCGATGCGCGCCTGGTGATCCTCGACGTGATCGAGGAAACCATTGATGCGCCCGAAGAAATGTCGAGCCACGCGCCACGCATCATCACGGTTCACGTGCCAGTCGACAAGATCGGTGAGGTCATTGGCCCCAAGGGCAAGATGATCAACCAGATCCAGGAAGACACCGGCGCCGACCTCACCATTGAGGACGACGGGACGGTCTACATTGGCGCTACCACCGGTGAGGCTGCCGAAGCGGCTCGCACGATGGTCAACGCCATCGCGAACCCCCAGATGCCCGAGGTCGGCGAGCGTTTCATCGGAACGGTTGTCAAGACCACCTCCTTTGGTGCTTTCATCTCCCTCACCCCGGGTAAGGATGGCCTGTTGCACATCTCGCAAATCCGCCGCCTGGTTGGTGGCAAGCGGGTTGAGAACGTCGAGGATGTCCTGCAGGTCGGCCAGAAGGTCGACGTTGAGATTGCCGAGATCGATGATCGCGGCAAGCTTTCACTGCACGCAGTCGTTGAGGGCGAGGAGAACGAGGTGCCCGCAGAGAGTGGCGCTTCTGAGGAGGGCGAGAAGTCCGGTAACTCGGAGCGTCGTCCTCGCCAGCGGAATCGTCGCCGTCGCTCGGACGACAAGGCAGGCGAGTAGCCATTTGACGAAGGCGCAAACTAGCGCCTAGCTAAACGAAGCGGAGCCGTCTTCACTGGGTAAAACCAGGGGACGGCTCCATTCTCTTCTCTGAGCCGCTGACTAGACCTCCCTATCGCAACCAAAGGCCGCTATGACGAGGGGTCCGCTGATTCAGGCCAACGCGACCGTCGTCCGGAACTGCGCTGGGTCTAGAAGTACGGGGCTGCTCAGACTCGACACCTGGGAGTTGATCCAGTGGGCTTGCCGATAGGTGCGTAGCGAGGGCTCCATGGCAGTATTGAGTCATGACGTCCCTGTACGAAGAACTAAATCCTCCTCCCCCCGCTGATCCCCACGCCCTACGAGTAATTCCCTTGGGCGGTCTCGGAGAAGTCGGTCGAAACATGACCGTTTTCGAGACCGAGGGCAAGCTACTCATCGTTGACTGCGGGGTTCTGTTCCCCGATGAGTATCAGCCGGGTGTGGACCTGATCCTGCCCGATTTTGAGCCAATCAAGGACCGCCTAGATGACGTGGTGGCCTTGGTTCTAACCCACGGGCATGAGGACCACATCGGTGCCGTCCCGTACCTGCTAAAGCTCCGTCAGGACATCCCGATCTACGGAAGCGAACTGACGCTTGCATTTGTCGAGCCGAAGCTTCGTGAGCACAAGATAAGCGGAGCCGACCTGAACGTGGTTACTGAGGGTCAGAAGGTTGAGGCGAAACCCTTTAGCTTTGAGTTCGTCGCGGTGACGCACTCGATTCCGGACGCGCTCGCCGTCTTCATCAAGACGAAAGCCGGCACTGTCCTTGCTACCGGCGACTTCAAAATGGATCAGCTTCCGATCGACGGACGCCTGACCGATTTGCGCTCCTTTGCGCGCCTCGGCGAGCAAGGAGTGGACCTCTTCCTCGTCGACTCCACGAATGCCGAAGTACCCGGGTTTGTGACACCGGAAGCGGAGATTGGCCCCGTTCTCGAATCGGTGTTCCATCAGACCACGGGCGCGGTGGTTGTCGCCTCGTTCGCCTCTCATGTCCACCGGGTCCAGCAGGTCCTTGAGGCCGCGGAGAAGACGGGGCGGAAGGTCGCGTTCGTGGGCCGGTCAATGGAACGGAACATGGGAATTGCGATCGATTTGGGATACCTGGAAGAGCCCAGCGATGTCGTCCTGCCGATGAGTGAAGTGAGCGAACTCCCCAGAGACGAACAGGTTTTCATGGTTACTGGTTCTCAGGGAGAACCAATGGCGGCCCTTGCCCGCATCGCACACGGGACCCACCAACAGATTAATGTCGGGCCCGGCGACACAGTTGTATTCGCCTCCAGTTTGATTCCAGGTAATGAGACCTCCGTGTATCGGGTTATCAACGACCTGACCCGCACGGGTGCCAAGGTAGTTCACCAGTCCAACGCGAAGGTACATGTATCGGGGCACGCGGCGGCCGGAGAACTCATCTACTGCTACAACATTGTCCAACCGAAGAACGTGATGCCCATCCACGGCGAGATCAGGCACCTGGTCGCGAACGGCGGCCTTGCTGTGAAGACAGGAGTTGACCCCGAACGGGTGATGCTGGCGGACGACGGGGTAGTGGTCGATCTGAAGGACGGAATCGCTAAAGTTGTGGGGCAGGTTCCCTGTGAACTGGTCTACGTTGACGGTAGTTCAATCGGTGAGGTCTCCGAGGATGAACTCCAGGAACGCCGTACGCTTGGAACCGAGGGATTCATAACTGTATATGCGGTGGTCGACAAAGAGACCGGGATGGTTCTCTCTGACCCCGTCGTTCGTGCGGTTGGGGTGGCCGAGGACGAGACGACGATCCAAGAGATTGTGCCCGAAGTGACCGAGGCGCTAAAGGATGCTGCCGCTCCAGGAAACGTTAATCCGGAGAGGCTACAGCAGGTCATGCGCCGCGTTATTGGTCGTTGGGCTGGCAGACGACTACGCCGCCGCCCCATGATCGTTCCGGTGGTAGTGGAACAGTGAAACGCGAACGAGGGCAAGGCCGTGGCATCGGCAGCTGGCCCATCGGCTCCCGAGCACCGAGTACGATGCAGGCGATCTTGCCCTCATCCGGGAAGTTCGTCACAACACAGTCCCTTCACCTGAATGTCGACTTACGTGTACCTCGGCTACCGAAGGAGGGCCTCAACCTCCAGGCCCACAGTGCTGAGTCCTCGCCGGGTGGGGGATATGTGGGCGCCGTTGCAGCGCGGGCTCAGGGCGTCAGAACTCTCTGCGCGTCGCCGCTTGGCACCGGACCGAACTCGCACGCAATCCGCCGCCGTCTGGCACTTGATGGGCTAGAGGCACTCCCCGGCGCGATCGTCGGAGATGTTGGGGTTGGGGTCTCACTGGTCGAGGAGGATGGCAAAGTTGCCTCGGTCATCGCGCCGGGGGTTGAGGCTGAGACCTCCCTTGATCTCCTGGCATCGGTTCCGATCGAGAGTGGTGACATTGTCCTCATCCACGGTGGTGACCTGGCCGTTAGCTCTTCAGCGGAAGTCCTAACGCAGTGGGTTCCGACGCTTCCCGAAGACTTCAAAGTTGTAATCGCAGTCTCCCCAGCAGTCGATCAGGTGTCGGCCGAGGTCTGGATACCTCTACTGCAAAGGGCAGACATCCTGACGATGAATATTCGTGAGGCAGACACTATTCGGGAGACTCTCACAGCTGGCAGTGCGGGAACCAGCATCAGAAATGTTCTTCGGAAAGATGCCGCCATTGTCCGGCGTCTCGGTGCCATGGGGTGCGATCTGCAGGAGTCCTCCGAATCGCGGACGACTCAGGTGCCCTCCTTCAGAGCCGAGATGGTGGACACCGCAGGCGTTGGCGACACCCATGTGGCCGTCATGTGTGCGTCGTTGTTGCAGGGTTCCACCTTGCACGGAGCCTGTGTTCGTGCCAATGCCGCTGGAGCCTTAATGGTGCAACATCCGGGTTCTTATCCTCCTCCAACCAAGCACCAGGTTGATCAGGTCATAGCAGTGAAATCGGCGGCTGTACTGGCCTGAGTTGGAGCGTCAGGGCGCGGCACCATGCCTATTTGTGCCGTAGCGGGTACCTTCAAGTTGTTATGGCAACGCAAGCAAAGCAGAGTTTGTCCACAAAGGGTGGGCGCGGTGGGAAACGCACAACATCCACCAACAGGGGCGGGAGCGCGCGCTCAAGTTCGGGTCAGCCCCAGGGAAAGGGACGGCAGGAAGAACTTAGGTTCGAGGACGGGGAGACAAGGACTCCTGGGCCATTGCGCCGTTTCGGATCTTCTGTTGCCTCAGGGTGGAGGGGGATCCCGCCCCAGTTGAAGCGTGATGCCCTCGCGTTCCTAATGATTGCGGCGGCGGTGATCATCGCCCTTCGAGAGTGGTTTGGCATCTCGGGTCAGGCCGGAGAGGCCATCCACCACGCAGTTGCCGGTCTGGTCGGTATCTTCTCGGTCATTGCGCCGCTGGTCCTGGTTTTCTGGGCGGTTGGCCTAATCACGGCACGCAAATCCACCGAGGCCATTGCCTACCGCTTTGCAGGCATGATGGGTGTCACTGTTGGGGCGACCGGTCTGGTCCAGGTCGCAAAGGGCAACCCGCCGATCTCTCCCTTTGCTGAACTTGAGGATGCGGGCGGCCTATTCGGCTGGTTTTTCACGTACCCCCTCGCGAAGCTCCTGTCAGGCTGGGGTGCCGGACTGGTTCTGGTACTGCTTATTGTGTATTCGATCCTGGTCGCTTTCCGAACCCCGGTTCGGGAAGTCCCAGAGCGAGTCTCGACGCTTTGGAAGAAGATCACGGGCAGGGCGGGCGAGGACGATCAGGAAGAGGATCGGGTCGGACTGGCGACTGCTGGTGACGAGTGGTTACAGCGCGAGGGTGCTAAAGATCTCGCTAACTCCACCAAACGCAAGCCTCGTAAACGGCTCTTGCGAGGAAGGAAGGCCGAGGAACCCACGCAGGTCCCACTCGAACCCGAGGGGCCATTTGGTCTGGGTAGCGGTGTTGCGGAAGTAGACCTTCGAAGTGGAGCGATGTCGGGGGCTCCGTTTGACTTCGACTCAAAGGGCGCGGCCGAGGCAGGGCTCACCGAGACGCTAGTTGACTCGGTTACCTCAACTGATAGTGCCACGTCGACGATTACTTCGAGTACGGCTGGTGCGTCCGGCACCGAACCTCGTGGTCCCGCCACGCGCAAGGAAGTCGCCGACCGGACTGACGTTTCGATTGAGATGGTCGGGCCCGGCGAAGCCGAGGCGATCATGGCGAACTATCAGCTTCCACCTCAGTCAATGTTGAAAAAGGGACTTCCCCACAAGGAGCGCTCGGCGGTAAACGATCAGGTGGTCGAGGCGCTTCAGAAGGTACTCCATGACTTCTCCGTCGATGCGATCGTCTCGGGATTCTCCCGCGGGCCGACGGTAACCCGATATGAACTCTCGCTGGCGGCCGGCGTCAAAGTCGAGCGGGTTACCGCGCTCTCTGCCAATATCGCCTATGCCGTCGCAAGTGCCGATGTGCGCATACTCGCCCCCATCCCCGGCAAGTCTGCCATTGGCGTGGAGATCCCGAATGCTGACCGCGAGACGGTTGCGCTCGGTGACGTGTTGCGCTGTGGGCAGGCACAAAAGAATCACCACCCGCTACTTGTTGGCGTTGGAAAAGACGTCGAGGGCGGCTATGTCGTCACCAACCTGGCGCGCACTCCGCACTTGCTGGTGGCCGGTCAGACGGGTTCTGGTAAGTCCTCGTTCGTGAACTCTATGATCGTCTCGATTCTCATGCGTGCGACTCCGGAACAGGTTCGCATGATCCTCATCGACCCGAAACGCGTAGAACTGACGATTTACGAGGGAATTCCCCATCTGGTAACCCCCATCATCACCAACCCGAAGAAAGCGTCAGAGGCCCTCGAATGGGTGGTTCGTGAGATGGATGCGCGCTACGACGATCTGGCCGACTACGGATACAAGCACATTGATGACTTTAATGCGGCTATTCGCGCGGGCAAGGTTCATCCGCCGGACGGGTCAAAACGCAAGCTCAAGCCGTACCCCTACCTGCTAGTGGTCGTCGATGAACTCGCCGACCTCATGATGATCGCTCCACGCGACGTTGAGTCGTCGGTTCAGAGGATCACTCAACTTGCGCGTGCAGCAGGAATTCACTTGGTGCTAGCGACACAGCGACCCTCTGTCGACGTTGTTACAGGCCTCATCAAGGCCAACGTCCCCTCACGCCTCGCATTCGCGACGTCGGCTCTTGCCGACTCCCGAGTCATCCTCGACCAACCGGGTGCCGAAAAACTCATTGGCCAGGGTGATGCTCTCTACCTACCAGCCGGCGCCGCAAAGCCAATGCGCGTTCAGGGCGCATGGGTGGACGAGGCTGGGATTCACTCGGTTGTTGCATACGCGAAATCGCAGCTGGCTCCCTCGTACAGGGAAGACGTTATCGCCCCGGCGAAAACAGCGAGGATCGCTGAGGATATCGGGGATGATCTGGAGGATCTTCTTGCCGCAGCCGAACTTGTTGTGAATACTCAACTCGGTTCAACCTCAATGTTGCAGCGTAAGCTCCGTGTAGGTTTCGCAAGGGCGGGCAGACTCATGGACTTGCTGGAGGCGCGGGAGATTGTCGGACCCTCCCTGGGATCGAAAGCCCGGGAGGTCCTCGTCCCTCCCGAAGAACTCCCGTCGGTCCTTGCACTGTTACGCGGGGAATCCGACACGCTTTATTCCGAGGCCGCCATGGGCACGAATGATTCCTCGTCCGAGGAAACTTGGGATGAGTGGGACGAGGTGGGGAAGGATAACGGTTCCGAACCCTCCCTTGGCACTGACGCTTATCAGCCGCTTAGCGATCCGGAAGCGACCCAGCCCATCTCCCGGGTGGGTGCCTGGGAAGACCCTAAGACCGTGAAGCTTCCAAGCACGGTTCATCCCTCAGCCCTATGATGGACCTGTTCGGCGGTATTGATCGTGGCCGGTCAGCCTGCGCAGCCCAGCGCCTAGAGATTTCAGGTGGGAGAGAGAATGTCCGACACCGGTGAAGTAAAGAAGGCGGATCAGCCAAGTTCATGGAACGTCCCCAACGCATTGACGGCGTTGAGGCTGGTCCTGGTTCCTATTTTCCTCTGGCTACTGCTGGTGGACACGCCTGCGTCCCGGTGGTGGGCTCTGGCTGTTTTCATGGTTGCTGCTTACACCGACCACCTTGACGGAGAGATCGCCCGCAAGAAGGGGCTGATTACAAACTTCGGGAAACTGGCGGATCCACTGGCAGATAAGTTCATGACTCTGGGAGCGTTCGTGGTGCTCTCGATCATGGGGGAACTCACCTGGTGGTTCACGGTGATCGTTGCGATCCGCGAGATCGGAATAACGATTCTGAGAGAGGTGCTGCGGCGTAAGGACATTGTTGTTGCAGCAAGCTCCGGAGGCAAACTCAAAACAGTACTTCAGATCGTTCTCATCTGGTTGATGATCCTTCCGTGGTCGTCTTTCCTTCCGACCGGAACGGTGTGGATGCAGATTGTCACCGTCGTAATAGCCATTACTGCTGTTGCTGCCCTGACAGTGACTGTGGTCTCTGGCGCGCAGTATGTGATTGCTGCGGCACGCGGAACGGCGACCCAGGAAAGCCCTAGCAAGTAGCTCGGAGTTCCCTGGGAAAAAGGACCCATTCTGTGTCCGAGCACACGGAATAATTCGGCAAAACATGCGTTCTATATTGCATGAACATGAATTACACGAATCGTCCCGGCGTATACCGGGGGAGTGGCGCTGGACGGGTCTCGCATCCTGTCCTACCTACCAAGTACTCTAAAGGCGTGATCGAGACAGTAAGCAAAGAGCTACCCCTGCTTCGGACTGAACTGGGCGATGTACTCCGCTCACTTCGTTCCCTCCAGGGGCGGACGTTGCGTGAGGTCTCGTCAGATGCGCAGGTTTCGCTTGGTTATCTGAGTGAAGTTGAGCGTGGCCAGAAAGAAGCATCTTCCGAACTCCTCGAATCAATCTGTGGTGCGCTTGGAGTTCCACTCTGGTTCGTTCTGAGGGAAGTAGCTGACCGCATGATGATGCTTGATGAAACTCGGGTTCCTGACACCGTGCCCGATGAGTTACTTGTGGAGCAGCTTGCGAACCTCCGCTAGCCCTTATTTGAAGGTTCAGCCCCGTGACTGAGTCTGAGTTTTGGGAAGCCCTAGAGCAGGTCTTCGGGCCAGCTCTAGGGCATTCTCTTGTCCAGGATCTTTATATCTCGGGCCTCGTTGGAACCCCGGGTGAAGCACTTGCCCGTGGGGTCAAACCTGATGGGGTTTGGGAAGCATTAATCGCCGAGGTGGGCGCGGGCGAGGAAGTCCGGTGGATTCACCGCAGCTCGAAGAGGCGTACGGACTAATCAGCGTTCGAACTGCGTGTCGCAATCAATCGAACGGATGTTCGAGTATGGTTATCAACATGTGACCGCCTCTCATTCAATTCACAGGCGTGGAGTGAACGGGAAGCCAAATGTCGGTGGTCGGGCATACGGTTGCTTTCGCAGTTCGGAGAGGACATGCGAAGAAACTGACCAGCTTAGATTAACGGCCGGAGAGGCCGCCTGACACAAGGAGTAGCGATGGCTAAAGTCAGCACGGGTAAATCTGTAACAGGTGTGGCTAGCGACAGGGATAAAGCTCTTGAACTGGCACTGAGTCAGATTGACCGACAGTTTGGCAAGGGATCGATCATGCGGCTCGGGGACGATACTCGTCCTCCGGTCAAGGTCATTCCGACGGGTTCTCTTGCTTTGGACATCGCCCTTGGGATAGGCGGACTTCCTCGCGGTCGCGTGATCGAGATCTACGGTCCGGAATCATCCGGTAAGACAACGGTTGCCCTGCATGCGGTTGCCAGCGCGCAGAGAGCTGGCGGCAACGCGGCGTTCATCGATGCTGAGCATGCCCTGGACCCGGAGTACGCGAAGGCTCTAGGGGTCGACACCGACTCACTTTTAGTCTCTCAGCCGGACACGGGTGAGCAGGCACTTGAGATCACGGACATGCTGATTCGTTCGGGTGGCATCGACATCATTGTCATTGACTCGGTGGCGGCGCTGGTGCCCAAGGCTGAGATCGAGGGAGAGATGGGCGATTCTCACGTTGGTCTTCAAGCAAGACTGATGAGCCAGGCACTGCGAAAGATCACAGGGGCACTTTCGGCAACGGGAACCACCGCAATCTTCATTAATCAGCTCCGTGAGAAGATCGGCGTCTTCTTTGGTTCGCCCGAAACGACAACAGGTGGAAAAGCGCTCAAATTCTATTCCTCCGTGCGTATCGATGTCCGTCGCATCGAGACTCTGAAGGAAGCTGGCGCTCCAGTCGGTAACCGCACCCGGGCGAAGATCGTAAAGAACAAGATGGCCCCACCATTCAAGCAGGCGGAGTTTGACATCGTCTATGGCAAGGGAATCTCTCGTGAAGGCTCGATCATCGACATGGGCGTTGAAAGCGGTATCATCCGTAAGTCCGGGTCTTGGTTTACCTACGGCAAGGATCAGTTGGGACAGGGCAAAGAGAACGTTCGGCAGTTCTTGACGGATAACCCCGATCTGGCTGATGAGATCGAAAACAAGATACTCGCTGAGATGGGCCTTGGTGATCCGGTAGCGGAAGCAGAGGCGGAGACGTCGCAGGTTGAAGCTGATAGCGAGTTCGCTGAGCCTGAACTCTAGTTTCTGACCTCTAACCAAACGGGGGAGGGAACATCCATGACCGCAGGGGGCAAGGAATCCCGAGTTACGTTCTCACAAACCGCCAGGACCCAGACCTATGGCCACTAAGGACGGTACGAGGAGAGCTACCAGGGATGGTTCCAGAGTTAAGGAGCCACCGAAGGGAAGCGCCTACGACGGTGCGGTGAGACTCCTCGGGATGCGGGAACACTCAAGGTTTGAGCTACAGCAGAAGCTTGCCACACGAGGCTTTGAGCCTTCCGATATTGAGTCGGCTCTTGATCGACTTGTGGAGCAAGATTACCTTGACGACCAGAGATTTGCAGAGATTCTGTCTAGACAGTACTCAAAGCTCGGTCGTCGGGGACTCACGGAACAGATGAAGAAGCGGGGAATCTCCAAGGACATCTGGGAGCCGATCGTCTCGGGGATTGATTCTGCAGAAGAGTTCGATCGGGCGCTCGACACCGCAAGACGCAAGGGCCGCCAGGTTCCCGGCGACTGGGACCAGCAACAGGTTTGGCGCAGACGAACCGCCAGCTTCCTGCAACGTCGGGGCTTCAACCAGTCCGTGGTGATGGCGGTACTAGCCAGGCTCATCGAAGAATCTGGCAGCGAGGAGGGCGATGTGTATGGCTGGTGATGCGGAAGAGACAACGCGCGTCGCGACTCCAAAGGCTACTACTCGGCTTTGGGAGGACTCTAGTTTGAACGTGGCGGCGGCTGGAACTACATCAACCCCGATGACGCCGGCGTCCTCAATGACTGTCCAGCCATCGTCCGCAGACGAACTACTCTCGCGACTCGGGGACTCGGGCCTCACACTTGCGACGGCAGAGTCATTGACCGGAGGGTTGCTGAGTTCTGCAATTGTCGATATTCCGGGAGCCTCACGTGTGTTCAGAGGTGGGGTTGTTTCCTACGTAACGGACGTTAAGCATCTGGTGCTTGGAGTGGACCAGCAACTCTTGGACAGGGGCGGTCCGGTCCAAGCTGAAGTGGCGACACAGATGGCTCTCGGTGTAGCGCGACTAGTGCAGGCTTCACTTGGACTCGCGACGACCGGCGTGGCGGGTCCGGGAGACAGTGAAGACGGCCCACAGGGTCTGGTCTACGTCGCGGCGGTCTTGTGCCGTAAAGGGGAACCTCCAAGAAAACTCGTTATGGAACACAGGTTCAACGGATCGAGAAGCGAGATCCGAGCGCAAACGGTCAAAGCAGCGCTATCCATCGGGCTGAAGCTCCTGAAGGAGTAGAACAGGATTGTTCGACCGAGGCAATGCGGTTGGATCGTTTCAGCCGAGGAATACGCTGGTGTGATTCAACGCTTCCAGTTGGCTCCTCTGAGCTTTGGAAAGTAGGCTTCTTGCCGATGGAAACTCAGCTACTCGATACCCCCGCCCTGCCGCGAACGTACTCGGTTCGAACGCTCGGATGTCAGATGAATCTGCACGACTCCGAACGGATGGCTGGCCTACTCCAGGACATGGGACTGGTTCCGGTGGAATCGGTCCCCGAAGCAGTGGCCAGGGCAACCGAAGCGGGCGACAGCGGAGCAGACGTGGTCGTGATCAACACCTGTTCGGTGCGTGAGAACGCCGCAAACAAGCTCTTCGGGAATCTGGGTCAGCTCGCCTCGGTGAAACGTGAGCGTCCGGGGATGCAGATTGCTGTCGGTGGCTGCCTCGCCCAGCAGATGCGCGACGGAATCGTGCAGCGGGCCCCCTGGGTTGACGCTGTGTTTGGCACGCACAACATTGACGTGCTTCCAGCACTTCTGAAGCGAGCCCAGCACAACAACGAAGCCGCGGTTGAGATCGAAGAATCGCTTAAGGTGTTTCCCTCCACCCTTCCCTCAGCCAGAGAGTCTGCATACGCGGCGTGGGTGTCAATCTCGGTTGGCTGCAATAACACCTGTACCTTCTGCATCGTTCCTCGTCTGCGAGGACGCGAGCGCGACCGGATGCCAGAGGAGATTCTAGACGAGGTTCGCGCCGTGGTAAGCGAGGGTGCTATTGAGGTGACCCTGCTGGGTCAGAATGTGAACTCGTACGGGGCTTCGTTCCGCGACCGAAAGGCGTTCGCCTCTCTGCTTCGTGAGGTTGGCCAGGTTTCGGGGTTGGAGAGACTCAGGTTCACCTCGCCCCACCCCGCCTCGTTCACCGAGGACGTGATTGCCGCAATGGCCGAGACCCCCACGGTCATGCCGAGCCTTCATATGCCCCTTCAGAGCGGCTCTGATCGCGTCCTAAAGGAGATGCGCCGCTCATACCGCCGCTCTCGCTTTGAGGGGATTCTAGAGCGCGTCCGTGACGCGATCCCTGACGCGGCGATTACCACCGACATTATCGTCGGGTTCCCGGGGGAAACGGACGAAGATTTTGAACAGACACTAGAAGTGGTGGAACAGTCCCGCTTCGCTTCGGCATTCACATTCCAGTACTCACCTCGCCCTGGTACTCCTGCCGCCGGTCGCACAGACATGATTCCGGACGATGTTATGGCAGAGAGATACGCGCGTCTGATCGACCTGCAGAACCGGATCTCAACGGAAGAGAACGAAGCTTTAGTTGGTAAGTACCTGGAAGTGCTGGTTGCTGAAGGGGAAGGACGCAAGGACGGTCTCACCAGGCGGCTCTCTGGGCGTTCCAGGGATAGCCGCCTGGTGCACTTCGCGATCCCCGAGGGGGGCGAGGAGCCTCGTCCGGGGGACATGGTCTCTGTTCGTGCCACGCACGGTGCGCCCCATCACCTATTGGCCGATTCTGGGCTGGGGGATGATGGCGTCTACAGCGTGAGGAGAACGCGAGCGGGAGACGCCTGGGAAGCCCACCAGGGCGCTCCGGAGGAAGACAATCGGGTAGGGCTGGGAATCCCGACCCTCCGCGTCAGGTAGGCCGCAGTGATCTTGGCGGTAGTTGGCCCCACTGCAAGTGGTAAGTCTGACTTTGCGCTCGACTTGGCCGACTTGTATGCGGCGCGAATCCAAGTCAGTGCCCCCGAGGCAGTTGAGATTATCAGCGCCGATGCGATGCAGCTATACCGCGGAATGGACATCGGAACCGCAAAGCTGCCCCTAGCAGAGCGCCGAGGAATCGCTCACCATCAGATAGATGTCCTAGACGTCATGGACGAGGCTTCGGTCGCAAAGTATCAGAAGGATGCCCGTGCTGACATCGCAACCATCAAACGCTCCGAGAAGCTCCCGATGGTTGTCGGAGGATCGGGCCTCTACGTCAGAGCTTTGCTAGACGATATGCGCTTTCCGCCGACGGACACAGCAATCCGTGAAAGGCTTGAAGAGCGCCTGGCTCGCCTTGGCGCAGAAACTCTGCACCGGGAGCTGTCGGAGCTTGACCCCGAAGCCGCACGACATATCAATCCGAAAAACGGAAGGCGCGTCGTTCGTGCGCTCGAAGTCATTGAGGCTACAGGAGAACCGTTCTCGGCCACCCTCCCTAAGCGGCAGTACGTTGAGCCGGCAGTCCAGATCGGAATCCGCCGCGAAACGGAAGAACTTGAGGAGCGGATAAGACGTCGGACCACGGCAATGTTTGATCAGGGTCTTGTCGAAGAGGTTTCCCGTCTCAGGGACCTCGGCCTCGGCGATTCCAAGACAGCCGCGAGGGCAACCGGCTACTCTCAGGTACTCGCGATGCTTGATGGACAGATCAACGAGAACGAGGCACGTGAGTCGATAACGTTAGCGACGACCCAGCTAGCGAAGCGTCAGATCAAGTGGTTCCGAGCGGACCCCCGAATAACCTGGGTGAATGGAACAGATTCTGCTTGGTTACGGCTGGCTCTTGATATCCTTCTGAACGCTCAGGACTCGGAAGCCCTTCTTTGATGTGATGCGTTGGACGGTGAAGCCCTGACCATCGAGCCAGCGGGCCATTGAATCACCGCCGAGGTTCTTGCTGATAACCAGGTAGGCGATACCCACCTCGGATAGGTGGGGAAGCCAGCGAAGTAGCAGTTCCTGCAGGGGCTTCTTCCCAATACGCACCGGCGGGTTAGACCAGATTAGGTCGAACGTCACGCCCGAGGATTCTTGCCGTTCTAGTGCCCTTGACTCGGTCATGGTTTCGATGTTGCTAAGCCCAAGACTTGCCGCGTTCCTTGCGGTGAGGTTGAGTGCTCTCTCGCTAACATCCACTGCCCAGATCTTCGCGTCCGGCGACCTTATTGCTAGCACGGCCGCGATCGGTCCCCATCCACAACCAAGGTCGAGGAATGTTCCCTCCTGCGGTGGGGTCGGCACCGCTTCCAAGAGAACCCTCGTCCCGATATCTAGACCGGACGAGGAGAACACCTGATCGGCGGTGAACATCCGCAGAGAAAGGTCTTGGATCTCGACGCGGACCGGATGCATCTCGGACTCACGTGCGATCTCGTTGCTGGTGAAGTAATGACTGCTCACTCTAAGAAGCGTAGTTGCCCGGGCGGTAAGCTGTAACCGAGCAAAGATGAAAGAGGACGTGTGCCAGACGAACTGACTCTCGAAGAACAGCGGGAAGCCAATCTGAAGCGAGCCGAAGAGGTTGCCGCTCGGGTCTTGGCGCGCGGCGCACAGGCCCTGCAGTCAGGTGAAGCCGACGACGACATCTCCCCTGACATGAACGAGGAGTGGGAGGAACGCAGGGCCACGGGGCGCGCGACCTCATTTTCCACAGAACTCGAGGATGTTTCTGAAGTTGAGTACCGAAAGGTGCGCCTCGAACGCGTCGTTCTGGTGGGTTTGCGGACTGACCAAACC